>JAHWGK010000005.1:0-33089 GCA_020054495.1 Thermoplasmata archaeon
TATTTTTCATGTTGCATCATCTCAAATATCGATATGCAACACGAGCTAATCAAGAATTATCATACCATCTTTTTTTAATTGTATTTTAACTTATGAAAGGATTTGATAAAATTTTTTGAAATCATTCATCATTACTTTCTTCATTATCGCTTTCTACTATTTTTGCAACTGAAACAACTTTATCTCCCTCGTTAAGCCTCATAACGCGGACGCCCATTGTGTTCCTTCCTTGTATTCTGATATCTTTCACAGGGATTCGTACAATCATCCCATCCTTACTTGTAAGCATCATTTCATCTTCATCGGTTAATTCTTTCACATAGATGACTTTTCCGTTTCTTTCATTTGTGATGATGGTTCTTACACCTTTGCTACCTCGATGTGTTTTTCTATACTCCTTGATTGGTGAACGTTTTCCAAATCCGTTCTCAGTTATTGTCAGTAGATTGCCTTCTTCTCCAACAACAGCCATTGAAACCACTTTATCATTTTTCCTGAGTCGTATTCCTATTACTCCACGGGTTACTCTTCCCATTGGTCGTGTTTCTTCTTCATTGAACCTACATGCCTGTCCATTAGCTGTAGCAATCATTATGGTTTGTTTTCCCTCTGAAAGCCGAGTGCCGATAAGCTCGTCATCTTCATCTAATTTTATTGCTCTAACACCATTTACTCTTACATGGCTATATGCAGATAGAACTGTTTTTTTAATTATGCCTTTCCGTGTTGAGAAAACAAGATAATGTTCATCATCAAATTCATGGATTGGAATTGCTGTTTCTACTTCTTCACCTTCTTCAAGACGTGGTAACAAGTTTATTATTGCTTTTCCTTTGTGATGCCTGCTTCCTTCAGGTATCTTGTATCCTTTAAGCCAGAAGCATTTTCCATGGTTTGTGAAAAACATAATATAATCATGAGTGCTCGTGATAAAAGAGTCTACGACTATGTCTTCTTCTTTTGTTTTCATACCAATTAATCCTTTTCCACCACGATGTTGGACTCTATATGTCTCACAGGGTATACGTTTTATATAACCTGTTTCTGTAATTGTAATTACCACATCTTGAACTGGGATTAAGTCTTCCATATCGATATCAATTTCGCCTTCAACGATTTCAGTACGCCTTTCATCACCGAATTTTTCTTTTATCTCACTAAGCTCTCTTTTAATTTCGTTTAGAATATTTTGTTTATCGCTTAATAGCTCTTCGAGTTGTTTGATTAGTTCTTTTGTTTCATTGTAGTCTTCTTCGACTGCTTCTATCTCCATTCCTGTAAGCTTATGAAGACGCATATCAAGGATTGCTTTGACTTGTATCTCTGTGAATTCAAAGCGCTGCATAAGATTATTTTTTGCCTCGTCTGCAGTTTTGCTAGCTCGTATTATTTTGATTACTTCGTCAATGTTTTTCAAAGCCTTCATGAATCCTTCAAGGATATGCATTTTTTCTTGTGCCTTTTTAAGATCGTAATTTATTCTACGTGTAATTACAAGGACACGGTATTCTATAAAATGTTGAATTATTTCTTTAAGTTGTAGTATCTTCGGCTCTCCATCAACTATTGCAAGATTATTTACTCCAAAAGTAGTTTGCATATCAGTGTGCTTGAAAAGCATAGATAATACAACATCTTCTATAGCATCGCGTTTCAAATCTATTACAACACGCATACCATCTCTATCACTTTCATCACGAAGATCGCTAATCCCCTCTATTTTTTTGTTTTTAACAAGATCTGCAATTGTTTTCAAAAGATTTGCTTTGTTGACTTGATAAGGAAGCTCTGTTATGATTATTTTCTTTTTCTCGTCACCCTCAAAATGTGTTTTTGCACGAACACGGACAAGTCCTTTTCCTTCAGAGTATGCCTGTAGAATTCCTCCTTTCCCGTAGATGATTCCACCGGTTGGAAAGTCTGGTCCTTTAATGGTTTCCATCAACTCTACTGTGTTTATCTCAGGATTATCAATTACTTGAATTGTTCCGTCTATTGCTTCTGTTATATTATGTGGGGCCATATTAGTTGCCATACCAACCGCGATTCCTGATGCACCATTAATCAAAAGATTTGGAAGGACGGCGGGAAGCATAACTGGCTCTTTGAGAGAACCATCAAAATTATCTGTCCAGTCAACAGTATCCTTTTCAATATCTTGAAGCATAAAACCAGATATCTTAGACATACGACTTTCCGTGTATCTCATAGCAGCCGCGCTGTCTCCATCAACTGATCCCCAGTTGCCCTGGCCATCAATCAGTGGATAGCGCAGGGAAAAATCTTGGGCCATACGAACCATACTATCATAAACTGCTTGATCGCCGTGAGGATGATATTTTCCAAGAACGTTTCCAACGACACGTGCTGACTTTTTATAACTTTTATTTGCAGTAAGACCCATATCATTCATAGCATACAAAATACGCCTGTGAACAGGTTTAAGACCATCGCGAACATCAGGGAGTGCTCTGCTCATAATAACACTCATAGAGTAATCTATGAATGCACGCTTCATCTCTGATTCAAGTGCTCGGACATATTCCTTTTTTGGTTGTTCTCCGTCAGTCATAATATCACCCTAAATATCTAAATTAGTCACCTCTTTTGCATGAGTTTCTATAAATTCACGACGTGGCTCTACTTTCTCACCCATAAGAATTGTAAACAATTCATCTGCTTCAACTGCATCATCAACAGTAACCTTTAATGTCATTCTATTATCAGGATCCATCGTTGTTTCCCACAACTGGTTTGGATTCATTTCTCCAAGACCTTTGTAACGTTGCATACTAATTCCCGTTTCGCCCATTTCTTTTATTTTCTCAAGTCTTTCGCGCTCTGTATAAGCATAAATTACTTGTTTTCCTTTAGAAAGTTTATACAATGGCGGTTGGGCAATATGTAGGTATCCTTCTTCAATAAGTGGTCTCATATATCTAAAGAAAAATGTTAGAAGCAAAGTACGTATATGTTCACCGTCTACATCTGCATCAGTCATAATGATAATCTTGTGATAACGAGCTTTTTCAATTTCAAACTCTTCACCAATACCTGTACCAATCGCGGTTATTAGCGCTAAAATTTCATTGTTTTTGAGGATTTTGTCCATACGTGATTTTTCAACGTTAAGGATTTTTCCACGGAGTGGAAGTATGGCCTGGAATTCACGATCACGACCTTGTTTTGCACTTCCACCTGCACTATCTCCTTCAACAATATATACTTCTGTTTTACTTGGATCACGTGAGCTGCAATCTGCAAGTTTACCCGGAAGTGCAGATGACTCAAGAAGTCCTTTACGGCGAGTCAGTTCACGAGCTTTTCGAGCTGCTTCACGAGCTCTGCTAGCAGTAACTGTTTTTTCAATAACGGTTCTTGCAACAATTGGTGTTTCTTCAAAAAACTCACTTAGTTTTTCATTAGTTAAACTTTCAACAATTCCTCTAACTTCTGAGTTTCCAAGTTTGGTCTTAGTCTGCCCTTCAAACTGTGGGCTTCTAACTTTAACGCTAATAATTGATGTTATTCCTTCACGACAATCTTCTCCGCTAAGACTAAAATCGATACCATCAAACAAATTGTTCTTACGTCCATAATCATTCAATACACGAGTAAGTGCTCCCTTAAAACCAGATAAATGTGTTCCACCCTCATGTGTGTTAATATTATTTGCAAAAGTAAAAATATTTTCAGTATATCCATCAGTGTATTGTATTGCTATTTCTACTTCAACATCTTTTTTTTCAGCATGTAAATAAATAGGTTCTGGGTGAAGGGATGTTTTGTTTCTGTTTATATGAAGAACAAACTCTCTGATGCCTCCATCGTGTTTATAAATCTCATTTTTACCAGAACGTTCATCTGTAAGCTCGATTTGTAAACCTGCATTAAGAAAAGCCATCTCTTTAAGTCGAGCAGATATAGTTTCATATTTGATATCAACTGTTTCAAAAATTTCACCGTCAGGCATAAAGGTGACTGTTGTACCACTTTTTTCAGCGGTACCAATCTCTTTCAAAGGCTCAACAGCTGCCCCGTGGTCATACTTTTGATAAAACTCTTTACCATCACGACGAACTCTAGCCTCAAGCCATTCACTCAAAGCATTCACACAGCTTACACCAACACCATGAAGACCACCAGAAACCTTATACGCCTTACTATCAAACTTACCACCAGCATGCAAGGTAGTCATAACCAGCTCTACACCAGATTTCTTATACTTTTTATGCATCGCTGTTGGTATACCACGACCATCATCAATAACAGTAACTGAACCATCTTTGTTTAATGATACAACAATTTTAGTTGCAAAACCAGCAAGAGCTTCATCAATAGAATTATCAACTACTTCATAAACAAGATGATGCAAGCCTCTCTCATCAGTACTACCGACATACATAGCAGGGTTCTGTTTAACTGCTGCAAGCCCCTCAAGGACCTTAATTGAATCGGTATCATAGCTTCCATTTTCTCTACTTTTTTCTTCGTTCATAGTATTCACTTCATGTGTTAGTATTTACACTAATTCAGTATGTTTTTTACAAGGATTTTTCCATCCCATCATAAACGCCGAATTCTACTAGTTTTCATATGGAGTAAACGCTAATAAATGTTACTATGTTTTTTGTCATTTTTTGCTATTTTTTATGATTTTGAAAAAGGATTAAAAATGAAACCCTATATTACTAGCTAGAAGTTGAGAAGGGAAAACATGAGGAGAAAATTTGCTTTAATAAGTATTTTGTTGTTGGCTTTGATACCGTTATTTGGTGTATCTTGTAGCGGCCAGATTAATGCTAGTGATTACGCTCCAATTTTTTACTTTGAGGCTGAAGAGACTTGTTATCCAATTGATGCTTCATATCATCTGGATAATTCAGACTATATTTGCGTTAATGAGTTTTTGGAGGAGACTTGTTTCTATGATAATACTCATGGTACAATAAATGATGAGGGGGTAATAAACCATTATCAAAGTGTAATGAGTACCTATGGATATACTGTATATTATCAAACTTTTTCTTCAGAAACAAGTGAGATAATTCAATATTGGATGTTTTATGTCTTCAACAAAGGTGAATTAAACCAACATGAAGGGGACTGGGAGATGGTTCAGATAGTTTTTGAAAATGATGAACCAACTGGGGTTGCATATAGTCAGCATCATTCCGGTCAGAAGGCAACCTGGTCACAGGTTGAAAAAGAAGGCAATCACATTAAAGTTTATGTAGCACGTGGCAGTCATGCTAATTATCTTAGATCTTTCTCTGGTAAAATTGGGATTGCAAGTGATATAGTAGGAGCTAATGGTAAGGTACTTAAACCTAGTGATTACACCTTAGATGATTTAGAGGATGAAACTTGGCTTAATTTTACTGGTAGATGGGGAGAGGCTCCTGATACTGAAGCCAGTGCTCTAGAAGCTGAATTTTTGGGGCAAGCTGGGCCAAACGGTCCAAAGTACAGAGAAGATGGTGCTATGTGGGATGGAGCTTCGTGGGGAAATAGCTTATTTCCGGCTAATGACATGATGTTCATGGCGGAATGGTTTTTTTACAATTTCATTCTGATATTTATCATTATTACGATAGTTATTCTTGCCTTGATGGCTTTTCGTATTTACCGTCGTCATAAAAAATATGGTCTTGGGCCTCGAATTGTTTCAATGCTTTATATAAAGGGTCTCAACTTACATAGTATAGGAAATATTCTTTGTATCGTAGGAATAATTCTTGCATTTATTGGACTATTTAATCCTTGGTATTTTATCTCATATGAGGCATCTGGTTCAGTAATAACTGGAACATCGTTTCAAACTGAAGGAATAGTTAATCTTCTTAGTTTTGATGGATTAAATGGCCTTCATGTTACTATTCCAGGTGCTAGTGGCCCTATTCCAATGGGTTCATTTGTTTTACCTTTTTCTGTGTTTATTGCAATTGGTCTAATATTTATGATTATAGCAACTATCGGAATACCTCTTAGTAAAAAATTGGGTACGAAATATATATGGAGGGGAGTTAGACTTTTAATTCCATTTATTTTGATTTTGGTTCTAATACTAGCAATAGGTTCTATTGTTCCCTCAATGGCCGGAGGGGGTCAAGCATCTTCATATATACAAGATATAATCGACCCATTAGCTAGCTCTCCTTTTGGTGGACAATCATCCACCTCTTTTGATGTTTCAGGGGGTACAGCCCAAATAAACCTTCAATGGGGCCTTGGTTTAGGTGCATGGCTTCTTTTATTTGCAGGTATTATCATTCTTGTTTCTGGCATTTTAGAAATAATTGCTAATTCCCAATTTTTTGTTACAAAAATACCACTACCTGGTAAAGCTCTAACTAGGATGCCAGCTCAACATCCTCCCTTAGTGCAACAACAACCACCTCAACAACAAGCTCCTCAAAAACAAGCATCACCCAAAGAAAAATCCAAAGTTACATTTTGTACCGAGTGTGGAGCAGAGCTAGGAGATAAAGCCACTTTTTGTACTGAATGTGGAAAAAAACTGAAATAAAATTTACTATTGGCAAAACTAATTTATTCAGTAAATACTAAAATAGAGTTGTATATATCAATTTGGGGATTTATGCTCATTAATGCTGATCTACACATTCATTCTCGTTTTTCGGCTGCTACAAGTGAAAAAATGACTATTCAAAATATTGCTTTTGTAGCACCTCTTAAGGGTATTGATATTGTTGGTACTGGTGATTGTCTTCACAGTGGATGGATGGAAGAGATTAAACGTTGTGAGGTTGTTGATGAAGGAACTTTTAAGTTTGATAAAACACGTTTCATCCTTAGCTGTGAAATTGAAGCTCATAAACGGGTTCATCATCTGTTGTATTTCCCTAGTTTTTCTGCAGCTGAGGATTTTAAAGAAAGGATAAGATCTAAATCTAAGAACCTTGAAACTGATGGTAGGCCTAATGTTGATATGAGTGGTGAAGAACTTGCTGAGATTGCAAGGGATGTCGATGCTCTTGTTGGTCCCGCGCATGCCTTTACACCATATACAGCAATATATGCTTCATTCAATTCACTAAAAGAGTGCTATGGTGATCTTACAGATTATATTTCGTTCGTTGAACTTGGTCTTAGTGCTGATACTGATTTTGCCGATAAAATTCAGGAGTTGCACCGTCTTACTTTTTTAACAAATTCTGATTGTCATAGCCCGCATCCTGCAAGGGTGGCTAGGGAGTTTAATCGTTTTGAAGTAAATGATGCAACTTTTAATGAAATTAAAAAAGCAATTCTTAGAACTGGCGGAAATAAACCTTTGCTAAATGTAGGTTTGCCGCCACAAGAGGGAAAATATCATGAGTCAGCATGCCGGTCATGTTATACTCACTATACTCTTGAGGAAGCTCAGCGTAGACGTTGGAAATGTAGCTGTGGTAAACGGATTAAAAAAGGTGTGAAAGATAGAATTAATGAAAGAGCTGATTTTCCTGAGCCGCAGCATCCCGATCATAGACCACCATATGTTCATCTTATCCCTATGACTGAAATTATTACTAAGGCTGTAGGCCAGCAAAATCCGTTTACCCAAACAGTAAACCGCAGGTGGAGTGAACTTGTATCAATTTTTAAAAGCGAAATTAATGTATTACTTGATTGTGAAATTGAGGATATAGCAAAAGCTACAGCACCAGCTATAACAGAGGCAATACAGGCATTTCGTGAGAAAAAAGTTATTATTCATCCTGGTGGCGGTGGACAATATGGACGAATCGAACTTCCCACAAATGAGGAAGCAATTGAAGTGTCTTATGGCCCTAAGGATACTCAAACAAGTCTTTCTGATTACTAAAAGATGATAGTAATGGATTATCAAGAGGCTGAAGATAAAATCTGGGAGATTGTTTCAAATTCATCAAATGTTTTAGAAGATGTTGTAGTTTTTCTTTTTAAAAATTTTGATCATTACAGTTGGGTAAGTATTTACCTTGTTGAAGGTAATGATCTTGTTTTAGGTCCTTGGAAGGGTCCAATTGCAACAGAGCATACTAGGATATCGATTGGTCAGGGTATTTGCGGTTCTGCAGCAGCATCTGGTAAAACCGAGGTTATTTCTGATGTAAATGCTGATAGTAGGTATCTATCTTGTTTTATTTCTACTAAATCCGAGATTGTTGTTCCAATAAAAAAAGATAAGAAAATTATTGGTGAAATAGACATTGATTCGGATGTTAAAGATGCTTTTAAAGAAGAAGATACAGTTTTTTTAGAAAAAATTGCAGATATGCTTCATAAGCATATCTAGCAAATTTTTTTCAGTACTCAAGATCTTCATCACAGACCCAAAGGTCTCAGAAAGGGTTCGTTCATCACTGGTTATTACAATACCTCTACTGTGATTTAATATTTTTGTTTATGTTTCAATTTACGGATTACAAGAATACGGGCATTAACCTATATAATTGGCAAAACAACTGCGAAAGTGAACATTACAACCAATGAAAAAATTAATAGTGTATATTTCGGAATTGACGGGTACATTTGACATATCTGTAATGAACCCCCTTATGAATATAAAATTGGAAAAGGGTACTTTGCAACTTTTAGATTAAAAGGTCATCATAGGTTAACAGTTTGTGTCACAACAAATACAGGTAAAAGAGCATATGATGAAATGGACATCTACGTTGTTAAATTATTGTGATCCTACCAAAATATGCTAGATATTGTTCTAATATTTAACCCATGATATTCCAGATAGAATTCTTCCAACTGTCACGGAGATCTGAAACATCAACATTAATATACTCTTTCTTGCCATCTGTGACGACAAGTTTTTTTCCTCGAGTTTCACCGATGTTTACAAAAGGAGTATGTTTCTTCTCTAAGAGTTTTTCAAAATCTCTTTGTTTCTCTTTTTTCGCCTCAACGATCCATCTAGTATTTGATTCAGAAAAAAGTTTGAAATCGGTTCTAAGATCACTTCCTGCTATAGAGATATCTGCCATAGCTCCAATATCTCCACCAATTGCCATTTCAGAAAGACAAACACCAATACCCCCTTCACTTACATCATGACATGAAGAAATATATTCTTTATCAATTGCGGTAAGAATACCATCCATACACTTCTTAAGAATTTTAGTATCACATCGGGGAACGACTCCATTGTTTTTTCCTATAATATTATAATATTCTGAACCACCCATTTCCTGTTCGGTTTTTTTCCCAACTAAATATAATGGATTACCTTTATTTTTTAGTTCAGATGTTACACACTTTCGTATATCTGGCACTATTCCAACACCCATTATTTCAGGTGTTGGAGGAACGGCTGTTTTTATTGACTCATTATAAAAACTGACATTTCCAGACATAAAGGGTAACTTTAGTTCTCTAGCAGTATCACCAAGACCTCTGCATGCTTCATAAAATTCTCCCATTTTTTCAGGTTTTTCAGGATTACCAAAATTCAAACAATCAAGCAATGCATCAGGTTTTGCTCCAACAGAAACAAGATTACGACATGTTTCATCAATAGCAGAACATGCCCCCCAATAAGGATCTCTTTCCATAAAACGAGGATTAATATTTGCCGTTACCGCTAGTCCTCTAAATGAATTTTCAAGCGGCTTTAAAACAGTTGAATCACCATGAGTTTCATAATTTAGTTTACCCTGTAGAGGTTTAATAACAGTATTTCCGCGAACTTCATGGTCATATTGACGAATAACCCATTCTTTTGAGGCAATATTTGGTGAGGCAATTACTTTTTTAAGGATCTCATTTAAATCAGGCATTTTAAATTCTTTTTCTAATTCTTTCTTAGGTTTTGGAATAACATAAGGTCTCTGGCAGCTATCATAAACAGGACCACCTGTGTAAAAATCCATTTCCATTTCAAGGATTTTTTCACCCTTGTAAAATAATCTTGTTATTTTTTCATCAATTACTTTGCCAATAACAACTGCATTTACATCCCATTGTTTGCAGATATGTAGAACCTTATCGACATTTTTAGGTGAGACAAGAAACATCATACGTTCCTGACTTTCAGAAACCCATATCTCCCAAGGTGAAAGTCCTTCCTCTTTCAAGGGAACATCATCAAGGTGTATCTCTGCACCGAATCCTGCCTCATAAGCAAGTTCTCCACAAACACATGAAAGACCACCACCTCCAAAATCTTTTAATCCTTCTAGTAGTCCTTTTCTATTACACTCAAGAGTGACATGAATTAATGGCTCTTTTGTAATTGGATCACCGACTTGAACTGCCGATCTGCTTCCTTCTTCACTTTCTTCGGTTAGTTCAGCTGATGCAAATGTCACCCCATGAATTCCGTCCCTTCCGGTTTTACCACCGACATATACATAAACATTACCTGGAGCTTTTGCTCTGCTATGAATAAGTTCTTCTTTTTTCATAACCCCTATACATCCGACATTTACAAGACAATTTCCAGTATAACCTTTATGAAAATATACCTGACCTGAAAGGGTTGGAATGCCAATTCTATTACCATAATCTCGAATACCGTCGACAACACCTTTAAACAAATATCTAGGATGTTTTACTCCTTTGGGTAGTTCTTTTAATGGGTAATCAAGAGGACCAAAGAATAATGGATCAATGTATGCTATTGGTTGTGATCCCATGCATACCACGTCTCTCACGATCCCACCAACTCCTGTTGCTGCCCCTCCATATGGTTCGACTGCGGATGGATGATTGTGAGATTCAAGTGCTGCACAGTAATAATGATCTTTATCAAACTCTACAACACCAGCATCCTCCCGGGCAAGTATCTTTTCTTCTTCTATTCCAAAAACATGCATTTTTAATGGGACTTTTGATGATTTATAACAGCAGTGTTCTGACCAAGCTTGTCCAAGAGCCTCTAGTTCTACATCTGTTGGATTTCTATTTTTATTATTGAAATAATCTCTTATACGTTTCATCTCAGGTAAAGCAAGAGCAATTCCCAGCTTATCACTAATCCCTATTAATTCTTTATCAGAAGCAGAATTAAGGTCAATTTCGAAAAGAGGAAAGGAACTACTTTTTTTTATGAAAAATTTATCTAAATCCAATGGGACTCCCCAATTTTATCTTTCTTCTATTTGAATTTCATATGTATGAATAACTGGATTTGTAAGTAATCTTTGACACATCTGTTCAACTTTTTTTCTAACCTCTTCCTTGTTTTTTCCATCCATTAGAAGATCTACAGTTCGAATTGTTTTTGCTTCTTTTACTGTATTAAAACCAAGGAGATGTAACGCTTTTAATGTATTTGTACCCTCAGGATCAGAAACACCTTTTTTAAGCCCAATTTTAACCTTTGCTTCATACATCAATATCTAAGCGGAAAATAAGGAATTATATTGATTAAGTTATCGTTTTTAAATTGATTAACTTTATTTGTAAAAATTTTAATTTTGCCAACTCCCTTATATATCTCAAAAAAGCACAAGTTATATATATTTTAGGATATATACCATTGATTAATATACATTATTAGAGAGCGTGGATGGGGACCTGCTAGTTGTTTTCAAAGAAACCTAAGAATTGGATAAGAAAGCACAAAAAAAATACTTTAAATAATTTAGACTATCGAAATATTGCTAAGAAAAAAACTGCATCTATTGATAATATTGATGAATTAGTTGATAGTATTTTAGCAAAGGTTAAAATTAATTCTTTTGAGAAATATGCAAATGTGAAAACTGTTATTAGAATAGGAAAAAGATTATCTGCTAAAAAATTACTATCAATTGCATTGTCGTTTACTTTGTTGTTTGCTGTCATTGCTTCTGCAAGTTCTTTGGTTGATCCTGATCTGATGGGGGCATCTGCTGATGCTGGAGGAGGATCTATTGGTGATTCTTTGTCTTCTAATTCAAATATTTCTGAACATAATCTATCTGATGATGTTTTGGATAATTCTACATTTTCAAATAATCAGAACGGAACTGATGTAGATGGTAATGAGAGTGTGATAAATGAATCGATCCATCCAGTGGATGATGTTAATGGGAACGATACTTCAAATAAATCAATTGTTCCTTCGAGGTTAAATCTCTCATTGCAGAGTGATAAAGATGTTTATACTGTTAATGAAACAGTCTTTGTCGAGGGTAGTGTCTCATATAATGATTTGTTAGTAAATGCATCAGTCAGCCTCTTAATTATTGGTCCAGGAATTCATTTGTCTGAAGTTTTGGATACTACAAATAAAGAGTTTTCTTATGAATTTGTTCCTACTGCCATAGGTAATTATTCTGTTCATGGTAATGTTTTGTTTGAGAATGAATCTGCAGAAAAAATCATAGTTTTCAATGTTATTGATTTACCATTTAATGATTCAGATGATGATCCTTCTGATGATCAAAAAATTCCAGATGTTGTAGATGACGCAGGTATTCATGGGACGCCATTTACTGTAGTTGAAGCACCGGATAACAGCTTAGGACCTTCATCTTTTAAAGTAATAAATATGGATTATTTTTGGGATTATTTTGATCGATATAGTGGTTGGTATTTAGACGCTTGGGATGCCAATAATGGTAGTTGGTTTGATGTAACTGAAAATTTGAATATAATTCGTGATAGAAGCGTTGATAATCAATTTGAAAAAGTTTCATTGGAGTTTACTGCTCCCATGACAGCTGATTATCGTCTCACTTATATTATTGATAGGCCAGTCAAAGAGTTTATTGATTTAAGTGATCAATATGAATATCAGCTGATTTTCTCAGTAGGTAATGATGAAGAATATTCAACTTTTTTTAACTTTAGTGACATTGCTAGTCTTCCAAATGTTTTAATAAAATATGGTATTGATAAAATTAATGGGGAGAATAAGTTTTGGTTCAGTGTCCAACGTAATAATATCCTTGCAGGAACTAACGTAATACTAGATCCAACTTTTGGAAATGAAGCCACTAGTACTAATAGTCGTGATGGAGATGATGTACCCGGCGGGTATTTCCAGATGGGTCCTGTAGGAGGAACTGCTGATAGTATAACTGGATTTTTTTCTACAGCAGGTGGAGCAAATGCTGGTAGAGCAGCAATATACGATAGTGGTGGAAATCTTCTCACCAATGGTTTTACTGCCGAAAATTCAGCTGTTCAAGATGGCTGGGAAACATTTACATATATTACTGGTCCAACGTTACAAGCAGGTGCTTGGTATTATCTAGTTGCATTCACTGATGATGCTAAATCTGATTTACGATATGCTTTATCTGGTGGTAATGGTCTTTATGTAGATACTGGTGAATCTTATCCAACCTTTCCAGATCCCTATGCAGCTACTCAAATTGACGGTGATGCACTTGTTAGTATTTATTGTACATATACAGAGTGGGATGATGATTCACCAACTCCTGATCCAATGACATGGTCTACTGAACCATATAATGTGAGTTCTTCAAGTATCACAATGATTGCAACAACAGCCGCTGATGCTACTCCACCAATTGAATATTATTTCAATGAAACTACGGGTAGTTCAGGTGGATCCGATAGTGGGTGGCAACAGAGTACAACTTATTCTGATGATGGGCTATCTGAAAATACTCAATATGGTTATGAAGTAAAAGCAAGAGATAGTAATGCAACTACAAATGAAGGCAAATATAGTACTCCAATGTCCTATGAATATACAAGTATAGATCCAGCAACTAATGCTGAACTTACTTTTACCAATGGAACAACTTGGATAAATGCAACAGTTGTTCAACCTCCGAATCCAACAAGTGGCTGGACTGCTAGTAATTTTAGTTGGACTACGGGAGGTGTAGTTTATAGCGATTGGCAAAATGGTACTTATTATCATAATCGGTCGGGATTATCGGAAAATACTGAATATGGTTGTCAGGTACAGTTTCGTAATGGTGATGGGGATGCATGTGGATTTAATCCAACTGAAAAAACTAATTATACGCGTTGTATCGCTCCTGCTGATGGAGAATTTTCCCTTGATTCAAAAGGCATAACGTGGATTAATATGAGCGTTCTTGATGTTGATAATAATCCAACTGCAGGTAGTACAGCCGCATATTTTGAATGTGTAACAGGCGGTGCTAGTGATAGCGGCTGGATTACTGCAATATCTGGAGGTCGATATTATTATAATGCAACTGGATTAACCGCTGATACTACTTATGGTTTTAGAGTTAAGTACCGTAATGCAGAGAGTGTAGAAACAACTTACACTATTGAGAAACAAGATACAACAGACTCACCTATTGCACCAACAGTTACAACCAATGCAACAACAGCAGTGGAGGCTACAAATGCTACACTCCATGGATGGCTTCAAGATAATAGTGGTGTAGATACAACATGTTACTTTTTATTAAATGATACAAATGATTTCGGGAGTCCAATATTTAACCTGTCAAAAGGAGTTATTGCAAATGGAGTCGAATTTGAAAACGACACTGCCGGAGAGACAACCTTAACTCCTGGAAAATTGTATTATTTTAAAGCAATAGCAAATAACAGTGCAGGATGGTCTGAGGGTAGTGTTAAAATCTTTTTAACCAAACCTGAAAACATTTCATCATTTACTGCGACTTTAAACGGTGCAACCCAAATTGATCTTACTTGGACTGATGAATTAAGGGGAGATGGAGCATATATAGAATACGCTAAAAATGCACCTCCAAGTCCTTGGAATGAAGGTGATGGAACACCTGTAGATGCTGATGGAAATGTTACATCGTTGTTTGCCCATGCAGGTTTAGATCCTGGAACACACTATTATTACAAAGCTTGGGCGTATGCTACTGATGGTAGTTGGACAAGTAGTGGAAACCAAAGTTCTCCACGCGGTAATCCAATGACTGCTGATGACACAACAACTGGAATGCCAACAGTGGCTACAAATGATACTACTGGAATTGAAGAAACTAATGCAACACTTGAAGGATGGCTACAATCAAATGGTACTTTAGATTCATATTGTTATTTCTTATGGGGAACCCAAAATCCACCGACTGATAATAATGTATCTCAAGGTATAATTGGTAATGGTGTAAGTTTCAGTTATGATACAAGTGGTACAGGGCCTTTGGCAAAAGCAACGCTTTATTATGTTGATACAAAAGCAAATAACTCAGGTGGATGGGATGAATCTGGAGGTGTAAAAGCATTTCTTACAAAACCAGATCCGCCATCTAATCTTTTTATTCAAACAAATACTTCATCTGTGATTTATTTAACTTGGAGTACTGGAACAGGTTATAATACAACTTATATTGAAAGAAATGCTAGTGGTGAAACATCTTGGGCATTGGGTGAGGGAACAATGATTTATAATGGAACGGCTACTCAATATGAAGATACGGGCCTTACAGAAGGTGTAAATTATTATTACCAAGCCTGGACTTTCGCAAACTGGACTAATGGCACTCAAACATGGCATCAATATTCGGATAATAACGAGAGTGATAGTAATACAACTAACAATATTCCAACTATCTCTAATGAAGATCCTACAAACGGAAGTACAGGTGAGAGTGTTCCAAGAGAATTGAGTATAACTGTGAATGATGCCGAGGGAGAGCCTATGACAATAACCTGGTATAGCAATAGCAGTGGTCAATGGCTAGCTTTTGCCACTAATGTAACTGGTGCAGATGGTAATGGGACCTATTATCAGACAAATGATAACTTCAGTAATTACTCTAACACATACTATTGGAATGTAAGTGTAACTGACAGTAAAGATGCAAACCTGTCTGATACATTTCACTTTTCAACTGAAACTCTAGTCACCTCAGTAGATGCTATTACTCCTTATATAGTAACAGCGTCACCTAAAACCACTACTGCAAATGGAGATTCAGCTTTAGATGAAGTTAGATTGTATTATAGATGGTCTAATGATAATCAAACTTGGGATTCTTGGGATACTTTAACCTATGATGATTTCGAAGGTGGGTTTGGTAGCTATACTGATGGTGGAGGAGACTGTTCTCTCTATACAGGTGGTACATATGCTCATCAAGGTAGTAATGCTGCAGACATCCAATCTGGTAACGGAGATGCTTCTTCGTTTTATCATACATCTGGAATAGATGTTGATACAACAGGATATGAATTTATAAAAGTTGATTTTTGGTACTATGCTGTAGGTATGGAATCCGGTGAAGATTTCTATTTAGAGTATTATGATGGAGGTGGCTGGCAGCTTATATCAATATATGAATCTGGTGCAGATTTTTCAAACGGTCAGTTTTATCATGAAATTGTTTGGATTAATGAATCAACCTATACATTTCCCTCCAATATGCAAATTAAATTCAGGTGCGCTGCTGATCAAACCAATGATGATGTTTACATAGATGAAATATACGTAAACGCTACTACTCAGAATACTTTTGGAAATGGTATAAACTGGACAATATGGAGTGATGCAACTAATCCTGATATTAATTATCCATGGAGTTGGGACTTCAATTTCCCAAATGGTTCTGGTTATTATGAGTTTTATAGCATTGGAAACAAATCAGGGTCTGGTGATGAATCTGCACCAGGCAGTGCTGATGCAAGTTGTCGATTAAACTATATACCTATCATTAGCAATGAGGTTCCGTCAAATCAGAGTACAAATATTCAACTACTGCCACAACTGAATATAACAGTAAATGATATGGAAAATGAGACCATGAATATCACTTGGTATAGTAACAGCAGTGGTTCATGGCAGATATTTGGAACAAATAATTCAGTTAATAATGGTACTTACTATCAAACTAACGCCAATTTCAGTGACCCCGGTAAAACATATTGGTGGAACATATCTGTTTATGACGGGATTCATACAAACACAACAACATATTATTTTAAATTAAGTTATGAACCTGTATTTGGTAATCCCGGACCAAGTAATCAAAGTACTGGGCAATATACAACACCAGTTTGTAATGTAACAGTTTCAGATCAAGATGGAAGCACTGTTACTGTACGATTTTTAGAAAATACAACCGGACCATGGATTTTGCAGCAAATAAATGGTAGTGTCGATGTGACAACTCCTGCAAACGTTGTATGGGACAACTACAATAACGCATCACAAGATTTTACAACGTACTGGTGGAAAGTTAACGTTACTGATGGAAAGGGGAATTTCATAGAAGAAATATATAATTTTAGAACTGCTAACGTTACAATAGAAGCCACTCCAGCACGATGGGATCAAGGATTATTATCTATGGGTGGATCCAATGAAACAAGCGGCTTTTATTTCAATCTTACAAATCAAGGAGATGCTCCTTTATTCATACAAATAAATGCAACTAATGCTACAAATTCAACAACTGGTGCTTTATGGCGACTTAATGCAACACCGGATTTTGATAATTTTACTTTACAATACAATAAGAGTGGTGTTGGCACCTGGACCAATATTAACCTCACTTACGATACTTTTGTTACCAGTCTTGCTGTTGGTTCTTGGCAAACTTTTGATTTGAAACTATTTATGGCTCCTAAGGCAACCTATGGCCACCCGCTTACTGTAACTATTACATTTAGATCGGTTGCAGCATAAAACTTCTAGTTCTTCCTCATTTTAGAAAATAGAACTTTTTAGTTTAATCAAGACTCATAGTTCTAGCTATTAATCGTCAAATTAAAAGTTGATTTACTAGAAAAAGTAAATATAATATTTATATACTAGTTTTTGATATGTAAATTGAGCGGATGGGTAAATTTACTAAGGGGGTGGGCAATTACTTTGATGTTGTTTGTTAATCGTCAAATTAAAAGTTGATTTATTAGATAAACAAAATGTAACATTTATAAACTAATTTTAAATACATACATTGAACGGGATGGTTGGCTCACGACGAGGAGTGGATGGAAAATTATTGCATTTTTGCCCACATTGTCACAGTAAAAAAATTGTAAAAAACGGCCATCATTATGGAGGGAAACTCCAATTTTTATGTAATAGTTGTCACAAACATTTTACAGAAGAAGTTGCAAAAGGATATCCAACTACAAAAATCCCGTTCCCTGTTATTTCTTATTTATTGTACTTCCGTCGAAAACTTCCAGAGTTTTCAAATATGAGGAAGTACAGACGGTTTGTCAACCATTGGTTAAGATATCTTCAAGTTAATAACCAGGATATATCCAGACAAACCATTCACCATTGGAATAATGAGTTTGACCATCTCCTAGATAGAGTAATCACATTTGAAGAATCTCGTGATTACTGCAAAAATCGAATAAAACAACTTGCAAAAGCACGTCCACCACAACAAACCATCCCGTATCAACGTGCTTTGGAAGTTATGGTAAGAAAGTTTGGGAGAGCCGCCGTAGTTCGATTGATCAAAACAGATGAAATTTTCTTCAAAGAACTTGTGAATGTGATTAGCAGACACGGCGTGTTTAATTGGGAATTTCTAGAAGGAAATTATGAAAGGAGGAGCGGAAGCCAGCGTCCCTTAGCTGCAGGGTAACAAACGTGTGATATAATATGTTAGATGAAGATAAGAATCGAAAATTGAACACAATTCGTGAGGAGATTGATAGCCTTAGCTATAAGTCTCGACGTTGTGTTTATTCTAAGAAATCTTCTTCTAATGTTGATTATCTTGTTGACCGAGCTTTTGCAAAGCAAAATGGAAAACAAATAATCCGAAACAAGATCAAAAAGAAACTACCTTGGAAGCAAACTCTTGCAATATTAGTAACTCTTATTGTGGTTCTTGCAGCAATTCCATATGTTCTACCTCCATTGTATGGTGATTTTGGTACTGATGTTTCAATTGTTTTGGATCCTGATGAAGTTCATGTGAATGAGAGTGTGCTAATTAATGTGTCAATACCATCGTTTTATAATATTACTAATGTTAGTGCTGATATGGCGGGTGTTGAAACAATTAACTTGAGTTTATTTGATAATTCAACTAGTTTACATCTTTGGCAGGCTGTTTGGTTAGTCCATGATCTCCTTCCAGATGAGTATATTATGACTATTACTGCATCTGATGGATTAAATATGACTTATTCTGCTGGTACAAGGTTGAGTGTTGTTTCTGATGATATACATAGTGACAATCAATCTTCTGAACCTGATGACAATGATACTTTACCACCTGGTTATAATGAGACAATTCCCCCTGATGTTGATGATGATCATGATGAAGATAATAATTCAATTATACCTGCAGGATTAGATATTTCAATGTTGATTGAAAATCATTCTTATTACATTAATGAAACAGTATTGATTACTGGCGAAGTTACATATAATTATACATTTATCAATACAGCAATTAATCTCTCATTTATTGGTCCTTCATTCAATAAAACAGCTGTAATTAATGCTACAAATGGAACATTTTCATACAAAATTAAATTCTTCAATATTGGCATTTATAAAGTCCAGGGACAAATATCGTATAACAATGAAACTAAAGATGTTGAAAGAATGTTTTATATTGACAAGCCAACTGAGGACATATCGATTCAAACTAAAATAGATCAGAGTATAAATAAGGGCAAACCTGTTTTATTGTTCTTCTACACAAATGGCTGTAATCCCTGTCAAGAGGAAGAAAAAGTTCTAATTGAATTGATAAATATTTATGCTGAGGAAATTGATTTCATTTATGTCCATGAAACTGGAAATCAGAGCATAATCGAAGATTTTGATGTGAAAAACTATCCGACTATGTTTCTGATTATTGATAAAGTCCATGAAGGTTATCTCTATAAATATCTTGAAGGAATTGTTAACAAAACTGAATTAATGAGTTATATTGATCAAGCACTTGATAAAAATGAGAGTAATAATTTTGCAGGTTGGTGGCGGGGCGAAATTGTAAGTCAGAGTCCTTTAGAATTACCTTCTGAGATAGATTCTATAATATCAAATAATGAACCAATCCAAATCATAATAAAATGTAAGGATGGTGAAAATCTTACAGAAAAAGTAACTTACTTGAAATCAATTGGTTTTGTTCCAACTGCAGAAATTGAATCATTAGGATTTATTGCCGGAGTTATTGATAAAGTAGTTTATGATAAAATCAAATTTGATAGTGGTTTAGACGATGTTTATACTGATGATGGATTTACTGTTTTACTTAATGAAAGCTTACCATTAGTAAGATATAATGAGGCTGCTCAAAGCTTTAATGTAACTGGTAGTGGTAAAAAGATATGTATTATTGATACAGGTGTTGATTCATCAATAGTTAACTATAGTTATGGTTATGATTTTGTTCATGATGATAACATACCTGATGATGAACATGGTCATGGAACAAGGGTTGCCGCAGTCATTGCAAGTATTGCACCAGATTCAGAGCTAGTTGTTGCAAAGGTAATTGATGGAAGTGGAGTTGGATATGAGTCTGACGTTCTTGAGGCACTTGAGTGGTGTATAGAGCAAAGCCCTGATGTAATTAGTTTCAGTATTGGAACTGAAGATAGTTGCGATGGCTTCTGTAATACAAACTTTGTAGCAAATATGAGTAATGATGCATTCGATTCAGGAATCTTTGTAGTTGCTGCTTCTGGTAATGATGGTAGTAAAAGTCTTAAATCTCCAGCATGTGGCTCAAATGTATTTTCAGTAGGTGCAACAGATGATTATGACAATATTGCATCATTTTCAAATGTAAATCCAACACTTGACCTATTTGCTCCAGGTGTTGATATTACAACATTTGCCGGAACTGGTAGTGGAACGTCATATAGCGCGCCTCATGTTGCAGCTGCGTCTCTTCTTGTTTTGGAGCTGGTTGATCTTAATCCAATTGATTTGAAGTATCGTTTGAGAAGTACTGGTGTGCCTGTAGGTTATGTTTATAATGAGAGTTTGAGTCTTGATATTGCTCGTTTAGATGTCTATAATGTTTTGGCTAATAATAAGACGATGGAGCCATATGATTATAGTTGGTGGTGGCAGGGTATTCTTGGTGATGGGGAGGTTTATGAACCATTAGATGTCGTTAGTCTTCTTCCTGATGCAGAGGGAGATACCCAAACGTGGACAATATTTCCAGCAGATAGGGGAGGCCTTCATTGGAATAAGGTTGATGATCCTGTTGGAAGTCCTGACGGTGATAGTACGTATGTTTATTCAACTACTGTTCAAAATGAAGAGTTCAATCATACAACTGATGAAAAATTAGAGGGAGCTACAATTTCAGAGGTTAAGGTTGTTGCTAGAATGAAATATGTGGGTGTGGCAGTCACAGTAAATATTGGATTAAACGTTGGGGGAACACGTTTTCCAGGAGGATCAAATAATGCATTGACTGCTTCTTATGCTTATTATGAGCAAAAATGGAATCAGAATCCTGCTGATAGTCAAGATTGGGAGAAATCTGATATCGATAGTTTACAAACCAGTCTTAGGTATATGATAGGAATGTTTCCGGGTGATGCAGCTAGATGTACTCAGGTTTATCTTAACGTTACCTATACACCGGTAACAAATAATGCACCAACACAATCAAATCCTGGTCCCACTAATGGAAGCACAGGACAGGATTTAACACCACCATTAAATGTTACTTGTTATGATACTGATGATGATACTATGAATGCTACATGGTGGAGTAATTCATCTGGTAGCTGGGTACAATTTGCATCAAACACAAGTATTGCATCAAGTTACACAAATATAATACAAACAAACAGTAACTTCAGTAACTACAGCACAACATACTACTGGAGCGTAAACCTATCAGATGGAGAAGGTGGCTGGGATAATGAAACTTATCATTTCACAACAGAAAATATAACTACATCAGTTGATACTATACAACCATATAACCTTTCCTCCTCTACAAAAACCCTTACTGCTACTTGCTCATCAAGTTTGGATAATGTTACACTTTGGTATCGATATTCTTCTGACAATTTAACTTGGGGAGGTGAAGATCCAGATAATGAAATTGGAGTTCTTTATGCTGAACAGAATACCGAACAATCTCAACAAGGAGCCACAGAGAAAACATTAGCAGCAATAGATTCTGCTGATTTTGTAGTTGGAGATGATTACATAATTATTGCCTCCTGTCATGTAAGTGCTAGTACTTCATCAACAAGAGCTGAAACATATCTTAAACATGGATCTTCGATATTTACAGTTACTCAAGAAGAACAAGAACCACCTTTTGATAGTACAACAGCTTGGATTTATTCAACAGTGATAAAATGGACAGCAATCAGTGGAGAAAGTATTGAGTTAACAGGACAAGAAGCAGATGATACAGCAGGATATGCGTATTGGGATGAAATTTCACTTATGGTGATTCCATTGAAAAATTTAACAGAAGGAATTGATTATTGGTATGATTCTGAAACTACCGCTGATAATAATATGGATGATACTTGGGCTAATAATGAAGGAGCTAGTATTACATTTACTCCAGACGGGACAAGTAATTATCTTGCAATGGCTTCAAGCAGGATTGAGGCAGATACAACTGAAAATGATTTAATGGCAATGAGAATTGCTGAAGGAGGTAGTGGTCTCGGTCAAGTTGAAAGAGATTGTGAAGATTCAAATGATGAGTCAGTATTAACATACATACGAATTTTAGAAGCTCCATCAGCAAGTTCAACTGAATATACTGTTCAATTCCAAGGTGACAGTGTTCATGATAAACTATCTAGTCAATTATTTATTCTGAATCTTAGTGCATTCAAAAATAGTTCATATAACCAAACTTCAGCTACTAATGAAATAAGTAGTTCCTGGGAAGAATTAGGAAATGCTAGTATGAATTTAACATATGCCGGTAATGTAATTGTGATCTGGGCGGACTTATATGAATACACACAAGACAAAACGACCCTCCCTCCTAATGAAGCATGGATTGGAGCAATAAGATACCGTGCAAATTATGGAAATAGTAGTTCATCTTCCATAAGTAAACTAACAGTTACTAATCGCCTCTGTAGCTGGAATAGATATGACTATACTGAAGGAGCGGACAGAGGATGTGGAATAATGTTTGACCGAATTAACATAGAAGATACAAGTGAGCATTGGTATACATTAGATGGCGATGGAGAAAGTGTGTTTGTTGTTCATTCCGATTATGGAACTAGAATAATAGCTTTTAGCGAGTCAACGATAAATGAAGGATGGAAGATTTGGAATAATGCAAACAATCCAGACACTGCAAGTCCTTGGAGTTGGGACTTTAACTTCCCCGATGGATCTGGTTATTATGAATTCTATAGTATGGGAAACAAAACGGGTTCACCTAATGAAACTGCCCCAAGAAGTGCTAATGCAATTTGTTATTTAGGTGATAATACTAAACCAACTGTTGACTTTGAATTACCAACTCCTGCAAATAATACTGAATTAGCTAACACCTGGGCAGATGTGAACGTATCAGTTTCAGATACAGGTGGTAATGTCTCAAGCTTTATTGATTGGGATGGTAGCCTAAGAGGATATTGGTCAATGGAATATCTAAATTCAACTGGAGTATTTGATAATTCGACGTATGATAACTTTGCAACTTATAATGGAGATGATTTTGATGAAAACAACCAAACATCTGCAATATATGGAGATGGTTTAGAGTTTGATGGAGATGATGATTATCTATTAGTAAGTGATCATAGTAGCCTTGATATAACAGATGAAATAACAATTGAAGCTTGGGCAAAGGATCCACCATTGATACCATCAAAAGATAAAGATACTAAGGATTCATTTGAAGAAATTGAAAGTATAAAATCTCAATTAGATAAAAACAAAGAAATTATTAATTACAATATCAGTGATATAACCTTATATAAAACAAAAAAAGATACTTTCTATCTTTACAATCTTTTAGAAACATTTGATCTTCTTAAAAAATTCTACTTTAATTATTTAGGAATAGAAAACATTGAATCAGATAATAACTATGGTAATAATTCTAAATTATCTCTTGATAAATCAATTAAGCAGTTTGATGAATATCTTATTGAATGCTGTAACTCTAAAACTGAAAAGGATAAAACAAGAGCAATTTTAAAGTTCAAAGAAGGTATTACACCTCAGAAATTTACGAAAATTACATCTGATTTAGAAAATTCTGGTTTCATAAAAACAATGGAGATTTTCTCAGAGAGGATTGTTGCAGGTTATATTAATAACACAATTTTAGAGAAAATAAACATTATAGATGATATTGAAGAGGTTTATACTGATAGAGAGTTTGAAATTTTATTAACTGAAAGTATGCCATTAATAGGAGTAGAAAAAACCTCCTTAGAATATAACCTCACTGGTAAGGGTAAAAAGATTTGTATACTGGATACGGGTGTAGATTCCACTGTTGTTAATTATAGTAGTGGATACGACTTTGTATATAATGATAATATTTCTGATGATAATTACGGTCATGGAACTATAGTTGCAAGTATTATTGATAGAATTGCCCCTGATGCAGAGCTTATTGTAGCAAAGGTCATAGGTGATGATGGAACTGGGTATGAGTCAGATGTATTGGAAGGATTACAATGGTGTATCAACCAAGATCCTGATGTAATAAGTTTCAGTATTGGTGCAGGTAGTTACGATGGTTTCTGTGATAATAACCTTATTGCCCAATTATGTGATCAAGCATTCACTAGAGGAATCTTTATTGTAGCTGCCGCTGGAAGTGATGGTAACAGAAATTTAAGAGCTCCAGCATGTGGATCAAATGTATTTTCGGTAGGAGCCACAGATGATCAAGACAATATTGCATCATTTTCTTCTGTCAATCCAACAATTGATATGTTTGCTCCTGGAGTAAATATAGTAACAAAAGCAGGCTCAGGATCTGGAACCTCCTTATCTGCCCCACATGTTGCAGCATCTTCATTATTGTTATTAGAAAAGGAAGATTTGGATGTACAGGATTTAAAATACAGGCTAAAAACAACTGGTAAACCAATTCTTTATCAATACAATGATACTCTTGATATATACATACCTCGTTTAGATATTTACAACTCGTTGATTAACAATAAGACGATGGAACCATATGATTACTCATGGTATAACTATGTTGAAAGTGGAGATAAAAATGAAGAATATATTGTTTTAACCACAGATATATTCTATTCTGATAATAATGATACGTGTCTATATGAAGCCAGTCCAGATGCTAATTTTGGTAATGATAGTTTTATGTATGTTGATTCTAGATCAACTCAGAATAATCGTATGATGGTTCAGTTTGATTTATTATCTGAAGTACCATATGGATGCGATATCATTGATGCAAAGTTAGAAATCTATTACTATGGCAAGAGTATTTTCAGTCCTGTAGGTCGAACATATAGATGTCACAGAATTTTCGGTTCTTGGGAAGAATGGTATCCTACTTGGAATAATTGGGTCGGTAAATTTTGGGGATCAGGTTATAGCACAGATACGGTTCCAGGTAGTTATGGATATATGGAATGGGATGTAACAGATCATGTTCAAGGTATTGTTGATCAAAATTCTAGTTATTATAATAATGGATGGCTGATAAAAGATAGCGATGAAACAACAGCTGTTAACAGATGGGCAAAATTCTATTCAAGTGAGCATGGAAGCAATAAACCAAAACTTACTGTACAATGGAGTTGTAATTCGCCAACAGTTACAAACAACGGTGGAGCAACGAGCGTTGAAGAAACCACTGCTACATTAAGAGGAGAAGTAACAGAAACTGGAGGATGTGACCCTACAGCCATTATTTACTATGGAGATAATGAAGGTTCAACTAATCCTTTAAGCTGGGATGAAAATGTAAACGCTGGAGCAGAATCTGGCTCATTTAGTGAAGGTGTTACTGGACTTACTTCAGCAGATCTTTATTACTATAGATGCTATGCATCTAATTCAGGTGGTGGCGATTGGGCAGACAGTGCCGAGAAATTCTTAACAAAGCCTAATGCACCGTCTACTCTGACTGCTTCATCGCAGACTAAAAATTGTATAACATACACATGGAATGCTACGTCTAAAGGAACAGGCGCAACCCTTAATACAAAAGTAATGGCAAACATATCAGGATTTCCATCTGATCATGAAGATGGAACAGAGTGGTATAATAGTACGAGTGAAAGTGATACTCAATGTATTCTTCTAATGGGACAGATATACTATGTGAGAGCATGGTCCTGGGCCACCGAAGGAGGATATAACAAGTGGAGTGACGGATATGATAGTGAAATAATGTATACAAAACCAGGTGATCCAACTTCTTTAACTGCGGACAATCCAACTATCTCAACTATAAATCTAAGCTGGACAATAGAAGGAAGCAATGGTGGGGATAGAGTAGTTATAAGGAATAGTACATCAGGTTATCCCTCAGATCCAACAGGTGGTTACGAGACATATAATAGTACTGATATGTCTGGTCCTCATACTGATACGGGTCTTGAGCCTGGTACAACATATTACTACAGCTTATGGATATATGATAGTGAATCAGGATATTTCAGTGACGTCAAGGAAACAGCTTACAACACAACCAATTTAGCATTGCCAACAGTCGTTACGCTTTCAGCTATAGGTGTAGAAGAAACAAATGCAACCATTAGAGCCGAGATAACTTCAACAGGAGGAAAAGAGCCATATCGTTGGATAGTATGGAATACCTCCGGTTCACCGTTTACAGATCCATCTAAAAACGAAAGCTTTGTCCCAGATGGAATAGGGATATATAGTAAAGATATCACTGGTCTTTCAAATGGAACTCAATATCACTTCAGAGGATTAGCTAACAATTCAGTTGGATGGAGTAATGGTACTAATATTACATTTTGGACGAAACCTCAACCACCCAGTGATTTTGGAGCTATAGCAATAAATAACACCCGGATAAATCTCACATGGACTATTGGAAACGGCGCTGTGAATACAACAATTATCCAAAAAGCAGGGAGCTCTCCGACTAGTAGATCAGATTATGATAAAATTGTATATAACGGAACTGGGACAAGTTGCAATGATACTTTATTAGATGGGTTTACAACATATTATTATAGAGCTTGGTCAACTACTAATCCTGATTCAGATCCACCAGATCCAACGGCAAGTGCTACCACTTGGTCACCAAAAACAATACTTGCTAAAGGGGATGCTTATGAGCTTTTCATCAATGGCACAACATTGTATGGGTATCTTAATGGTACGTTGATTGTAAATACATCTATAGATGAGGAGTGGCATCATGTCGCTTTCACCTATAATGGCTCTGTTGCATGTCTCTATGTCGATGGAAACCTCAATGATACAAATAGTAGTTATAATGAGCCGATTAAAACAAATAATAACAACCTTGTTTTAGGTCAAGATTTCCAGGGTACTCTTGATGAGGTTCGTCTTTGGAGTCGGGAGCTTAGCTGGGAAGAGGTCAACGCTTCTTATGATGCTTCTAGTTATTATTCCCATAATTTCACTGGATTATCATGTAATAATTATTCATATTATGCTCATGCCATTGACGAATTGGGTAATGAAAACGTTACTGAGACAAGATATTATAACTGTACAAATAATTGCCCTGTGTCACCTTCAAATGGTGCCCCGACATTTAACAATCCAGATGATGGAGATAACTGCTATGCACAGATTGGGAAATGGTATAATGTTACTGTTAAATACACTGATAACAATGGATACAGTGATTTTGATTATGTCGAACTCCGGCTGTTGAATCAGAGTGATACAACCCGAGCTATTTTTAGATATACAGAATCAACTAATACGTTTTCTCAACAGGATAGTCTTAAAAAGTTCGAGTTCAACACATCATCGTCCTTTGCTGAAGAACTAGATAATAACATAACTATTTACTGGCTTTTCAAACCACATTGGAATGCAGAAAATGAAACCGATTATGACATACAATGTTATTGTATCGATGGCACTGGTTTAAGTGATAATGATACAACAGCTGACCAGTTTGATGTCATTACAAACCTACTTGTATCTAGCATCGAATGTAACGATACAACAGAGGACAGTGGTGTCGATCGCATAAGTTTAAACATACAAACACAGGTAAACCTTAGCATACGTTATGCTAACGATCCTGGTTCAAGTACACCTTCTAGCTCTTATCCTCCTGATGATGAATTCACAAGTGTTTCACTTTATAACAGTTCAGATTATAACTGGGGGACTAATAATTCTATTTCAAATGGTAATGGAACAATCTGCTTCACACCAGATGAAATCGGAATTGATAACTACACTCTCTACATAAACATGAAAGACGGTGATTACAGTGACGGAGAAAAAATTAATCCATATGAGACAATTATCGTTGATCGAGTGAACGTTACCAGCATTGCTGTATCTGAACATATCTATTATGATGGTTCACGTTATTGGGATAAAAATACTCCAATAAATCTTACATATACAGCAAAACTCGATTATGATGGAACAAACTTTACTACTGTCAACGGAGAATTAAACGCAGGATATCTAGGGGACTCTACTGCATGGGGAGGAACAACTAGTTTGAACATATCTGTTAATGACTCCTCATCAGGTAACATTGTAATTAGAGATGACGCAACCGCAGGCTCAGTCTACGATGGTGGTGATTATGGTATAACAGCTCTTACAGTAACCGCGAGTAAACCAGATATCGGTTGGGATTGGGAAGCACCCTCTATTAGTGTAACTGGTGAAAACGAAAGCAGCGAGTATCTTTACGCGGGTTATGGCACAGGGTCGCAAGGAGTTTATGGATCAGGCATGGGAGGTACCCTTAAATCATATAATGTGAGTGGTACTGCATCTGACAACAGTGGCTCTGGTATGACATCTGTCATAGATGATACAAGCTTTGGAGATAATCCTTCAAACGATGGAATTACCACAAACTGGTGGTTTATCTACCAGATCGATCAGAACGATAATGGTGATGTAATTGTCAATTACACCGCGGAGGACAATGTGGGTAATACCAATACTGTTAACTATACTTTCTACGAGGACAATGATGATCCAACACTTTCTGATGCTATGTTTGATTACAGTGAGTCTGGCGATACAGATGAAGTCTACGGTAACACTTCTAGTAACATCTTCTACTTCTCCAATTCATTTGATAGTTATGCAAATATATACATCAATGCAACAGGTAGTGACACTGGAGAAGCAGGTGTTCGAGGGGTTGATTTCAGCTTGTTTGGCGCTGATGATCCATCTGAGGATACCAACAGCCCGTACACTGGCAATTACACGATAAACGATGATGATTCATCTGGTTCAATAACCGTTATTATCTATGATAATGTTAACAACTCAGCTTCAGATACAATAACTTGTACAGGGGATGATACATCGCCAGATACAACGATAGATAACATCCCAGATACTATAACTGATTTAGATATTATATCTGGTAGCGCCACAGATAATATACGATTAGCTCGACAATATTTTTATATTAAAAATACAACGACTAATAAGTATTATAATGAACTAGGCTGGACTGATAGTGAAACCTGGCTTGACGCTGATGCTAATGACAGCTTTGATTCAGGAGCTGAAAACTGGAATTACAATACTTCCCTTATATCCTGGGCTAACAGTCATAGCTATGAAATAAAAGCAAAGGCTCAGGATATCGTTGGGAATAATGATTCATCACCAGCAGCTGATACATTCACTATTACTATTGCAAGTACTCCAACAGTAACAACCAACGCTTCTACTGGTGTTGAGGAAATGAATGCAACCTTATGGGGTTGGCTACAAAACAATGGAAGCGCTGATACAACCTGTGGATTCAGACATGGCACCTCTTCTGGAAGCTACGATACTAATATTACCAACGGTATCGTCCAAAACAATACTGAATTCTCAAACGACACAACAGGACTTACACCCGGCCAGATTTATTACTATCAAGCCTGGGCGAACAACAGTGGAGGATTTGCAAATGGCTCAGAATTAACATTCCTCACAAAACCAAATGTTACAGCCAATTTCAACGCGGCAACATACAACTCAACACAGATCAACTTAAGTTGGAATAAAGGAGATGGGGCAAATAATACCTATATCGAAAGAAACCAAACAGGAGCAACTGTTTGGGCACGCGGAGAAGGAATATTAATCTACAATGGAACAGGAACATATTATGAAGATACTGGACTTACACCCGAGACAACATACTATTACCAGGCCTGGAGCTATGCAAACTGGACCTATGATTCAACCACTCTTCATAAATGGTCAGATAACAACGCAAGTGTAAGCAATACAACTCAAGAGACTAACACCACTCTAGAGATTACCCCTGCTTCGTGGGATATAGGAACTACTACAATCGGAAGTTATAATTACTCTACATCAGACTTTTATTTCAACCTAACAAACGAAGGAAATGTCGTTCTTAACATACAGATTAAGGCGAGTAATGCAACGAATGCTACAACTGGTGCTAATTGGACTCTTACTTCCACACCCGGCTTTGATAACTACAGTCTGCTGTATAATAAGAGTAATAGTTGGAATAATATCAACCTTACATATGATACATTTGTTACCGGTCTTGGTGTTGGTAGTTGGCAGACATTTGATTTGAACATATTTATGGCAACGACATCATCAAAAAGTGATCCATTATCTGTTACTATTACATTTAGATCTGTAATTTCCTAGAAGAAATAAAAAGTAAATCATAAAATATAAAATTAATTTTAAACCTAAGCATATCCAATTAGTCGATAGCAACAGCTAATAAGTAAGTTGTTAATAATTTGGATTTGATGTTTTTAACAATTTAAGTTTTTTATTCGTTAAAACTGTAAGTATTTTTAATACGATTATGCAGGTAAGGATTAGTTGTATAGAAATGCATATTAATTCTTGAAGCAGATCTGCCCATATTGGTCTATCATTAAAGGACCCAGGATAGGCTTCTCTTATTATGACGAATCCCATAGCTGATGAAAGGATCGATTCTCCGTTTTGGAAAGAATTATCATCAAAAAAATGGAATTCCACAGGTTCGATATATGGATCTATGTCTGACATTATCCAATGAGCGGCTTCGTGTAGTGGTGTAGTTACAACGATTATAACAAAGGATAACAAAAAACTAATGAATATCATTTGAAAGTTAATTTGTAGATTATTGCCTTTCCCCATTGGATATATAAATAAAATTCTAGTTTAAATATTTTATTAGTTTTATTTATAAACAATCTTGGAAATTTTTCCAGATTGTCATTTTGTCAGATTGCAATTTTAACAGGTTAGCTTTAAATATAATCATTGACAAAATGTATCGTGCTATCACTTAACATCATATGGAAAAAAACGAAAACGGAAGGAAACGAGATGAAAGGAAGAGAAAGAAATAAAATAGTAACATTACACTTTGTTTTACTTACTGTTTTATTTTCTCTATTATTACCAATTCAAATAACATTAGCCAGTGATCAGGTAGTAATCTCTTTTGATCCTCATCCTAGCGAGCCACCATATGCGCCAATAAACCCAGATCCTCCAGATGGTGCTTTGGATGTTGGACTACCAGTAACGCTTAGTGTTGATGTCTACGATATAACCGAAGACCCAGTAGACGTGTATTTTTATAATGCATTAAATGACTCACTTATTGGAGTGGACTATAATGTACCTTCAGATTGGTCAGTTGCATCTGTTGTTTGGAACGGACTACTAAAGGGGCAAGTCTATTCATGGTACGCAATAGCTAGAGCTCATGGTTATGAAAACAAATCTGAGACATGGATATTTTATACAGAAGAACCAAGTAGTCCGCCGTCTTCTCCCCCAGGAGGCGTTACTCCTCAGCCAAATCAACCTCCTATAGCAAATATTACAGGTCCTTTTACTGGATATGTTAATGAAACTCTGGTTTTCCATGCATATAACAGCTATGATCCAGATGGAAATATCACCGGATACAGGTGGGATTTTGAGAATGATGGAATATTTGACACTGACTGGTTGGAGGATGTACTTATCACCTGTAACTATCCTAGCCCTGGGAATTATACAATAATATTAGAAGTAAAAGATGATGATGGTGCTAATGCAACAGCCTCCCATAATATTCAAATTATAATACTTGAAGTACCATTACAGCTTCCAATACCTCGAGTCAACGGTCCATTCTATGCATACACAAATGAAACCATCTTGTTCAGCAGCAATGGAAGCTACGATCCAGATGGAACAATAACTAACTTCACCTGGTACTTCGGCGATGGTAACATGTCATATCTAGAGAACCCGGTACATTCATATGCCAAATCAGGTAATTATACAATAATCCTCAAAATCACAGATAACGATACATTAAACAATATTACCACAGCAAAAGCCATTATTATTGAGCGGGAGAAACCTAAAAAGGATAAAGATGAAAGAAATCTGCCTTTGCTATTTCTATTGATTTTAATCATGGCAATTATTGCTACTATCATTGTAATAATCATCCGATCAAAAACATACAGATTCACAGTATTGATAGAAAAACTTGATGAATCAAAGAAAAACAAGTATAAAAATGTAGAATTTGTATTAGATAAAAACTCAGATGAAGATGTAAAACTAGAGTTGGATAAAAAAACAGGTAATGATTTAGAACAAGACTTAGATAATAAAATAAGTGAAGATGTAGAACTAGAATTAGATAAAAGTATTAGTAACAATGGAGAACCGAAATTAGATAAAAACAAAGATTTAGATATAAAACCAGTTGACGACAAAGATGTATCTAGAAGAATAAATAAACTACTATCAGAGTTAAATAAAAAACAAGAATAAATATATATTAAATATTTTTAGATCAATCTCCACAGTAAAAAATAGGTAGTTGAGAGATAATTATTAATAGATTTTTATCGAATAGGCTGAGAATACTGCGTGGTCCGAAACGTTAGTGTAAGACCCGCAGATGAAAAGCCGTCACATTTTTTCATGTTTTTTTAACATTAACTTTTTCTGTTGCGTGCGGCAGACCAAAGGTCTGCCCATTAACGACGCAACAGGAACGTGAAAAAATTATGGAAAATGTAAGTAGCGGATGCTATAAAAAGCTAGTGGGTGACACAAGAAATAACTGGGTGACAAT
>JAHWGK010000005.1:33097-89142 GCA_020054495.1 Thermoplasmata archaeon
GCGAAAAAATTATGGAAAATGTAAGTAGCGGATGCTATAAAAAGCTAGTGGGTGACACAAGAAATAACTGGGTGACAATGATGTTTACTACAAAAAACCGTTATATGTGTTTTCGTAAACAGACTCATATAAATACATGTGTTGAAGGTTTTTATGAACTCGAACGGTTTGGGTTCGAGTTCGGTGATTTTGGTTTTGCAGGAAATCATGTACACTTTCAGGTAAATGTTCCAAAAAAGTATTCAGTTGAGGTTGCTGAAATTATGCTTAAGTCATGGAGTTCAAAGTGGATGTTTGAAAAACATCCTGGCTTCCGTAAAAGATATTCTCGAGGTAGCTTTTGGAGCGGTTATGAACATCATGCTTCTACAGGGCTGATTAATCTTGAGGAATCAAGTTGTTATTTACGTGATCAGCAACAACACCACAAAGTGGTCGTTGTTGATGATGCTCAACAAAAATTAGACTTGTTTTTACCGCCGAGCGGGGATGCGGCATGACCGAAGCCACATAGTGGTGTAGGGCTTGCCGAGGAAGCGAAGGCGGAACAGGGGATCATAAGGGCACAGCCCTTATTTCACTTTAATCCAAAGCCAGCCCTTTTTTCATTTTAATTTAATAAAAGATTTGAAGTATTTTGCACAAAACAATATTTTTTTTATAATTTTAACTACTTTGTACAATTTATTGATACCAACTATTAAACCTATAAAATTTATAATAAATATGCTGGGGTCTATTAAGGCAAAAAGAATGATAATTTCATCTCAAAATTTTCTATTCTTTTCTACCTCTGCCTAATTGACCCTTAATTTTTTATTTCAAATTTGATATCAGAATGTTGCCGTATCAGTTTTCTTATTAACAATTTGTTGTAAATTAACAGCTGTTAAGGATATCTTTAAATTTAGTTAGTATATTATAATTTTGTATAATTAGTGGGAGGTAGAAAAATATGAAAAGAAAGATATTAGGAATTTTAGTTTGTACGCTATTGATGATACTTAGTATCGTTCCGGTATTCAAATCGGATTTAAATGTAAGTGCGAAAATTATTACACCTGGAAAAACAGCTGAAAAAAATATTATTACTGATAGCACTATTAAAATTAAGGGAAACCCTCAATTATTAAGCGATTCTTATGAAAAATATTCTGATACTCAAGGATCATATGAGGATCGTATATACGATATGATAAATAAATTCTCAAATATTAGAGAGGGTCATTTGGATCAATATGAAAAAGATGATTATGATTTTATAAAATCAGATTATAATGCTGATAAATTGGAGTTTATTATGAATAATGACAAATTATATTCTTTATCTAGTGAATATTTGATAAAAGGGTATGTAACAGATAAATCGAATAGTCAACCGATTGATGAAGCTCATATTATAATACTTTGGAATGGTGATCGCTATTCTTTTGCAAGGGAATATACATATAGTAACTATGAGGGTTTCTATTCTATGAATGTTGAATTTGGAATTATATGGGGTGGCATTAGATTAGTTATCCGTGCTGGCGGCTATTTCAGTGAAGTTATGGATATTGCAGATTTTATTGAGAATTCTGGAGAGGGTGAGGAACTATGGTTTAACGCATCTTTAAATCTTGGGGCCCCTTCTGAAAACTCTGTTATTTGTGGGTATGTTACTGATATGGATACCAATGAACCTATTAAAAATGCTGAAGTGGACATCCATAGGTATGAGGATATGGTGGGATATACTGATTGGAATTATACCTATACTGATTCATCTGGATATTTCAGTATAAATGTAGCAGCAGGAGAAGAAGATTTGTTCATTCATTCAGATGATTATTATTATAATGAGATAGGTTTTATAGGATTTAATATTGAGGAATATGAATTATTATGGAAAAATGTATCACTTATTTCACGACCTCCAGAAAATTCGGCTATAATTGGAGATATAACTGATGAGTTGACTAAAAATCCTATAGAAAATGCTATAATTCTATTAATCACTTTTTCACATCCCTTTATGTTTGATATAGATTGGACTGTAACTGATTCATCTGGACATTACCTTATAAATGTACCACCTGGTTATCCACCATATGCCCTTTTTTTATCCGAAGGATATTTCGATAATTATGCTTTTTTATATAAAAATATTGTAGAAGATGAAACTATTATAAAAGATATTTCTCTTTATCCATATCCTAAGGAAACTTCTGTTGTCTCTGGATATGTAACTGATGTAGTAACTAGTGACCCTATTGCAAATACTGAAATTTATGTACATTGGCATGATATGGAAAATCTCTATTTTTATAGCAACTCTACTTACACTGATTCATCTGGTTTTTACAGTATGGATGTAGCCGCAGGAGAAATTAATATTATTTATTATGATTATGATAACAAATATTTCAGAGAAAGTAGTGATTATTTTTACATAGGTGAATATGAGACGATATCAGTCGATATTTCACTTTACCCCTATCCTCCTGAAAATTCGATAGTGTGTGGTTATGTAACCGATGAAACAACTATTGATCCAATTTCAGGTGCAACTGTTCGACAATCTTGGAAAGATGATCAAAATCATTATTATTACAACTCCACAAACACTGATCCATCTGGTTTTTACTGTATGAACGTAGCAGCAGGAAAATTTAAATTATATGCGTATGCTTATCAACATTTTTCATTTAATAGTGGAAACTATAATTATGAAATCGGGGAATATGAGATCTTTTGGGTAAATATTTCATTGTCCCCGTATCCTCAAGAAAAATCAGTTGTATATGGCTATGTTACAGATTCTTCAAATCATGAGCCTATAAAATACGCCATGATTGAGCTTTGGTGGAATGTAAACAGTGATAGTTATGGTAATTTTACATTTACTGACTCATCAGGTTTTTATAGCATTAATGTTCTCGCAGGAGAGATTCAATTGATATATTTTTACCCAGGATTTAATCCTGAAACTGTTGAATACAATATTGATGATTATGAAACTTATTTGGTCAATGCTTCTATGGAACTATTCGAAATTCAAATAAGTAAACCAAAAAGGGGGCTTTATATTAATAACACAAGATTACTGCCTTTTCTATTAATACCTACAACAATTGTGTTTGGAAGTATTGATGTTGAAGTTGATGGTCCTGATACCATGGATTTTGTACAATTCTATGTTGATGATAAACTTAAATACGAAGATTATTATAGTTGGGATCCGCCATATAATTGGTTTTGGGATGAAAAAGCATTTGGAAGATACAAAGTAACTGCTGTTTCCTTAACAAATACAATGTACTGGAATATTGCATATGATGAAATCATGGTGTGGAAGTTCTTTTAAAACTCTTTTTTTCTTTATATATTTTTTTCAAATTCTTAAAAGTACCTATGCCTATACGGTTCTTGCTATTTCAAGCTCACTTATCGGTTTAGAATTGTTTACATAGATATAGTTAATTAAATCAACTATTCTGCAGGAGTATCCCCATTCATTATCATACCAAGATAGTATCTTGAGAAAATTTCCTCTTTCACCATTTACTTTTGTACTTAAACCATCGATAATTGCTGAATGTGGATTGCCCACTATATCAACTGACACAAGTGGTTCTTCGGAATATTGCATTATTCCTTTAAGGCTTCCTTCTGCTGCGTTTCTAAGTGCGTTGTTAACCTCGTCAATGGTTACATCTTTTTTCAAAATACAAGTGAAATCAGTAAGAGATCCATCTGGCGTAGGAACCCTTACAGCCATACCATCCAATTTTCCTCTTAACTCTGGTATTACAAGGGTTACAGCTTTTGCAGCGCCAGTTGTGGTTGGGATGATTGACACTGCGGCAGCACGTGCCCGTCTTAAATCTTTGTGTGGGAAATCAAGAATACGTTGATCACCAGTGTACGAATGGATAGTGGTCATGAATCCTTGTTCAATCCCAAAAGTGTCATTTAACACTTTTACTGGTGGTGCCAGACTATTAGTTGTGCATGATGCATTTGATATGACGTTGTGTACGTTTGCATCGTAAAGGTGTTCGTTTACACCTAGTACAACCGTTATGTCTGGGTCTTTTATTGGAGCAGATACAATAACTTTTTTTGCACCTGCGTCAAGATGTTGTGATATCCCCTCTCTTTTGCGGAAAATTCCTGTTGACTCAATCGCTACATCGATAGCCAAGTCTTTCCACGGTAGTTTTGAGGGGTTTACTTGAGAAAAGAATTTAATAGATCTACCATTGACTTCCATTCCATCATCTTTGACCTTTATACTTCCGTCAAATTTTCCGTAAATGGAATCGTATTTGAGAAGATGAGCAAGTATCTCGGTGTTACCAAGATCATTTATTGCTACAATTTCAAATTTTTTTCCGTATTGAGAATGGCCTAGTGAGGCTCTTAAAACATTACGTCCTATTCTTCCAAAACCGTTAATAGCTACTCTGATCATCCCTTCCACGTTCTAACAAATATTAATATTATTTATAATACTTCCGACTAGATATGTCGAGGCTGCATCTGTTACACCAACTGGTATAAAATTCCCGATATCTGCTTTTTGTTTCAACACAATGGGTTTGTAGTTTTCTGTTCTTCCAACAAAAGTGTTGTTTTTACCTTTTTCAGTTATCAGAGCATTGTATTTTTTTCCAACATGCCTAAGATTATTTTCCTGTGAAATTGTGCTACATAATTCAGTTAATATTTTTGACCGCTTTTTTGCAACCTCTGTTTTTATCCGTCCTTTCATGGTTTTTGCTTTTGTTTGTGGCCGTGCAGAATACCGTGTAATATTTGTAATATCTGGTTTAAATCTATTTAGCAAATCAATGGTGTGTTGGAATTGCTCATCTGTTTCAGTTGGAAAACCAACGATTACATCAGTTGAAATTGTAATATTTGGGTAATTTTTTCTAAAAATTTTGATAATTTCTAAAAATTCATCAACAGTATATTTCCTATTCATCTTTTTTAATACTTCATTGTCTCCTGATTGAACGGGTATATGTAAAAACTTGTAAATTTTTAAATTTTCAAAACCTGTGATAATCGAATCAATATTTTTCAAGACAGTATAAGGGTTCATCATTCCAACTCTAACTCTGTATTCTCCCTTTATTTTGTTAAAATTCATGAGCAGTTCACCAAGGTTACGTCCACAATCTAAGCCATATGAGCTAGTATCTTGAGCAGTGAGCTGTATCTCTTTGCAACCTTGTTTTATTGCGCAACAAACATCTTGAATTATTTCACCCATCGGATAACTTTTCAGCTTACCTCGTGCTAGAGATGTAATGCAGTAAGAGCATGTAAACATGCATCCTTCAGCAATTGATATTGGTGCAATTGTGTTTTCATAATATTTTGAAAACAATGTTTTGTTTTTATCAGTAAAAGATGTTTCTTCATCTTCAATAACGTCTAATATATGATGAGAATATTGAGGGGGCAAGAGTTTTGCATCTGGTAATACTGACCTAATTAAATCAGTTTGAATAGATGCCATACATCCAGCAACAATGATTTTTTTACCTGTTTTTCGAAAAACCCTCAAACGTGATAACATCCGTTGCTCAGTTGTATCAATCACAGTACAAGTGAGTAGAACTATTAAATCAGCATCGTTTATTTTTTCAACAATTACATAGCTGTTTTCTTTTAAAATGCCTAATATTAAACTAGCATCACTCTTATTAGCTGTACAGCCATAAACCTCTAAATAGACCTTCATGATTAAAACTGCTAAGAGAAAACTTCCTATATAACTGCTTCTTCAATTCTTTCTAATACAAAATCCTTATTTAAATTTGATAAAAAATAACCAGCACGTGGTCCTTTTTCTTGTCCAAGAATTATCTGATAAATTGTTTTAAATGCTGTTTTTATTGGTATTTTTTCTTTTTCTGACGAATCATAGATTATTTTATGTATATCTTCAGCCTCCCAGTCTACGGAAGACAATTTCCCTGTAAGAGCTAAAAGGAATTTTTTCTGCTCTTTAGCAAGATCAACTTTTGGAAGTTTCTTTTTTACTTCAAATTTTACTATATCTGGGGCAAAATTATCTAACCAGTATCTTGCGTGTTCTGCTCTTTGCTTTAAATGATTCTCGTCGTCCTTACTCAAATCCTTTGGGATTTGCTTTGTTCTTAAAAGAATTTTTTTCACTTCATCCCAACTTTCTCCAATCTGAATAAGTGTAACCAAATGTCGATATGGAAGTTGATATGGTATTGTTTTAGGATAATTACGCAGCTGTGAAAGCTCATAGGTTTTCTTTAGATCTTTCATTCCTTTCGTTGCTTCTTCTTTTCCAAAGTATACTCTTTCTTCTTTATCATATTCGTCTACTAAATTAAGAAGGCCAAGACCAGAATCAAATACAAGATGTTTACCAGGTTGATTGTTCATCAGCAAAAATCTAAGTACCTCTGGAGGGGTCATAGCAAGCATTTCTCCAGCACTTAATGCTGTACCTTTAGAGCTATGCATTGCTCCTTCCCCCTTCAGCATTATAAACTCATAAACTGTGTATTTTGGTGCAGGATATCCATATATTTCTTCTACTATTTTTTCACCGGTATCTCTTGCTCCTCCAACTGTTCCAAGATCTTTACCAAAAGGTTCAAAGGTCACTCCAAGCATTTTCCATCGTGCTGGCCAATCAACTCGCCATGGAAGTTTTCCAACACCTCCTTTCGTTATATCTACTTCTCCTTCGTAACCACAGTCACATTTATATTCAATAATTGGGTAGTCGTAAAGAACTGCTTTTGCAGCAGTTAATTTCTTACATTTCTCACATCTAACATTAAACGGGATCCAACCTTTTGGAAGCTGTCTTTTTGATATTTTTTGTATGATTTCTTTTATTTTATCAGTGTTTTCCAATGCTATCTGAATTGCTTGGTTGTAATCTCCATTTTTATACATCTCATTAGCTCTATAGACATGAGGCTTTACACCAATTTCTTTCAAAGAATTTAAAAACGAGACTAGGTAGTGATCAGCATAACTCTTGTGTTTTCCGCATGGACATGGAATATCAGAAATTGGCATTCCAACATATTTTTCATAGGATTTGGGAAGATAAGGATAGACTTTTCTTAAGGGATCATAGTCATCAGCTACATAGGTAAGCTCTCCATCTCCACCCTTGTCAATCAGACATCTATATACTGCATCTGTTGTTAATATCTCACGCATGTTACCAATATGAATTGGGCCAGATGGAGTTATACCTGTAGCAAGAACATGCTTTTTTTCTTCTTTTAGTAATTCATCAGCTAAAACATCTGCCCAATGCATTATCGATTCCTCAGTAAAATAATGGATTAAATCACTCTTGCTCTTATAAGAGCACGAAGTGGAACACCATCGATACTGTTTTGAGCTCGCTTATTTAGCATTGCTAAACATAAAACAGGTTTTCCCTTTTCAGCTTTTATTGCTTTTATTGCGCTTTTAAATGTAACACCAGTTCCAACTACATCATCCAAAATAACAACATTTTTCCCTTTTACACTAGCATAATTTGATGAAAAAACACCAGATTTCTGATAATACGGCCTGAAAATAGCCATCTCTACACCTAATTTATCAGCAACAAATGTAGCGTATGGAATGCCATTTAATGCAATACCGACAACAGTGCTAATCTCTTCACATTCTTCAAGTATGATATCACATAAAGCATCTGAAATAAATCCCATCCTGGAAGGATATACTCCAACAGAACGCCAACCGATTTTGAGATCTCCACTTGGTTTCTTGTTTTTTCCCTTACTTAAAAACCATGATGCGGTTTCTTTTGATACATTAAGCTCATCAGCTATTTCATGTTCTGTAAGTCCACTCTCTTTATATTTCAATGCTTTTTTTATGAGCGACTCTATTTCCTTCATATAATTACACCCTCAAAACTACGAATATAAAATCAATATTTAGATGTTTGCTTGGATATCTGATTGCATATAATATTTGACAGTAAAACTAAAATATCATAATAGTATGTAGTATTATACAAATTGTGAGTTAGTGAGTGGTTATGGCTAAACAAAAAAAAGGCGAAGGTTTTCACTCTGCAGCAGGGCTTATTAGATACTTTGATGCTGAAGAAAAAACCTCACTTAGGATACCTCCATGGTTTGTAGCAACAATGTGCGTTGCTACAATAGTAATAATAACAGCAGTTAACATAATTTTTAAAGTTTAAACTATAAATAACAGAGATTATTTTTTTCCTAATTTCTTTATTGTAAGTTGTTTAGCTAATTTTAAAGCTTCTTCAATTTTACTCTTGTCTGGCCCGCCACATTGAGTCATCTTTGGTTTACCACCACCACTTCCACCTGTTATTTTGCCAATTTCAGGTGCGATTTCTCTTAAATCAATGTTTACATTTAAAGAAGCTGAAGATGTAATCTTCTTTCCATCGTAGATGTGCGCAACATAATTTGGTTCTCTTGTTATTGTGCCTGCTGTCGTTGTTGACTCATAATCGGATATCTCTGCAATGACTTTTATCTCTGTTCCAGGTATTATCTCAGCTTTGTCAATTAACTTATTAATTTCATCTGAAGTAACTTTCTTTTTATCTTTCTGTGTTTTCTTCCAGTCCTCAAAAAGATTTTTACTAGCTTCTTTTAAATTCTTTACAGCTTTTTTCCCCTTGATTTTTGATTCATCTAAAAATCGTTTTATTGTTTTATCTAGTTGATCAATTGACACTGAGAATATTTTTGAAACTTCTTTTAACTGCTCAGAAATATTATTTTTTTCTTTAATTTCATAAGCCTCACTAATGATATTTACAACCTGGTCATAGATATCATTTTCTTCTTTTTGATATGCATCCGCCATTTTTCCAGCTGCAAAAACAACTCGATTTACACCATCTTGTATGCGCTCTGTTTTAATTATCCTAATTTTTTCTACTTCGCTTGTATTATTAAGATGCATTCCACCGCATGCTTCAACATCTATACCATGTATGTTAAGTACTCTAATGGAATTTCCAGGTGGGACTCCTCCTTGATATAATCGAAAACCATGTGTTTTCTCTGCACTGTTTCTATCCATGATTTTTTTCTCTACAGACACTGTTTGTTTGATAAATTGATTTACCAATTCTTCAATTTCGTCTTCTTCTGAGTCTGAAATAGATTTATAATGTGCAAAATCAAATCGCGCATTGTTTAAACCCAGCTGTGAACCAGCCTGCCAAATATGTTCACCCAATAATTGCCTTAACGCGCCGTTTACTAAATGTGTTCCAGTATGATGTTTCATTAATGTATAACGATGTTTCCAGTCGATTTCACCATGAACCAAATCACCGACATTTAAATCACCATCTATAACATGAATTATTGAATTACCCTCTTTTGTGACATTTTTAACAGAAATTTCCGCTCCTTTTTTTGACAGAGTTCCTATATCTGCTGGTTGGCCTCCACCTTCAGGATAGAATGCAGTTTGATCAATAATGACTTCAGTTCCATTATTTATCTTGTTTTTCCACAAAACCTTAGCATCAAACTCTCTGATGTAATGATCCTTATAGTAAAGCTGCTCTGTAGAGGGAAGATCTAACCTAATTCCTTGCTCTGCTTCCTCTTTTTTTTCATGTGAATGCAATTCTGCAACCATTGATTCAAAATTCTCTGGTATTTTTACTTTCACTCCTTGGCTTTTTGCAATATTTTTTACTATATCTGGAGGCATACCATGAGTGTCGTACAAAGCAATAAGTTGGTTTTCATCGATAGTTTCTTTTTCTTTTAGAATTCTGTTTATTAGACTTTCGCCTTTGGTAAGAGTCTCTGAAAACCTTTTTGTTTCAATATCTAAAATTTCACTAATCTGTTTCTTTCTCAATTTTAAAGAGGAAAAATCTTTTTCAAGGAGATCAAGTTGTGTCTCTACTAGCTCACGGAGCGATGCTTCTAGTTTTATTTTTTCAATAAATCTAAGTGATCTTCGAATAATAAGCCTTGCAAGATAACCTGCCTTAACATTTGATGGAATAATCCCATCGCCAAGCATGAATGCTAGGCATTTTGTGTGGTCTGCAAGTGAATAAATACTGATCATATCAGAATTGTTTTTTGCGTTTTCCTTCAACCAGTTTACCATTTCAGGGAAAACTGTTTCATAAACGGTTCTGGTCCCCTGTGTACACCATGCTATTCTTTCGAGTCCATAGCCCGTATCAACAATATTTAATGGATTAGGGGAGTATTTTTTATCATTGATTTCAAATTTGCCGTTATCATCTTCTTTCATGTTCATAAAAACTAGAGTTGCTATTTCCAGCCCATCTACAAGCACCTCAAGGCAAGGACCTGCATTTCCTCCTCCAAACCAAAGCTCTTCTTTGTAATTAATTGCTTCTCTTGGAATTCCAATATTTTTTACAAAATATTCATCACAGAGTCTCGCTGTTTCTTCTTTGAAATATATTTCATCTATATTTTTGTTAAACGCATGATGCCCCATCATCTCAAATATGGTTAAATGACGACCACTAACGCCTACTTCTTCAAGATCATTAAGTCTAATACATGGTTGTGAGATAACCAAAGGATTTGCAGGAGGCGGCACTTCTCCAGAAGTTGCATGTGGTTGAAAATCTGCAATAGATGCAATTGTTAGATAAATATCTGAACGCCATCGTGCAACAACAGGACAACGTTCTCCAGTTTCAGGATACGAAAGTCTCGAATGTCCATTTCGTTCAAAAAAGGATAAAAAACTTTCTCGCACTTCAGATAAAGAAAGCGGTTTTTTTCCCACAGGTTTTCCAATGAAGCTAAATTTAACGCAAGGTTGATCTCCACAAAGTTTTGAGCTTTTGTCTAAGGTCCAGAAATAAGCTCCGCAGGATAGGCATTTCTTCCTAACAAACCCATTTTTATGAAAGAATTTTAAATCGCACTCTTTTTGAAGAAATAAATCCATCTCATATCACTATTGCCAACCGAAATATAAAGAAGGTTTATAAATAATATCAATATCCACGGCTACATAATGTTTGTTGTTGAAAATTTAACACAGATTGGCTTTTGGATACTTTACATAAGCCTACCAATTCTTGTTTTGTATATCTTATATCTGATATTAACAAAGGCTTTCAGATATATGGGATTTACTTCACTCGAGGCAATCATTATTGTTTTTATATCATTTCTTTTTGGATTTGAAATAATAATTTTTGGATTTAACATTTCCAATATTCATCTTTTCGTTTATGAGAATTGGAGAGTTGGAGTCAATATGGGTGGTGCAATAATTCCTATATTATTGAGCATCTATTTGACAATAAAAAAGAAAATACCTCTAAAGAAAATAGCAATAGGAATTTTGATTGTAACAATAATTGCCTTTTTTGTCACCCGGCCAGTTGCAGCAAGAGGTATTGTGGCGGCTTTTCCATATTGGCTACTCCCTGCATTTTTTGCAAGTCTAGCTTCAGTGTTTTTATCATGGAAGGATTTTATTAGAGCTGCTCCTCTTGCATACATTTCTGGTACAATTGGGGTGTTAATCGGGGCTGATTTTTTACACCTCCCTGAACTTCTTAGTTATTCAACTGGAAAAGTTACAACTGCAGTTATTGGCGGTGCAGATGTGTTTGATATGATTTTTATAACTGGCATACTGGCGGTGGTCCTCGATGGATTAATTATGTTCCGTCAGAGGCCAAGAGAAGGGAAATATTGACATTTTCCTTTTATCCTTCCAAATACTTAATAAATGACTAATATTTTACACTATACAACAGTCAAGTGTCTTTCGAGGTTTCCAATGAGTGAATCAATTGAAGATTTAATTAAGAAAAAAGATGAATTCCAGATAAAAGCTAATGAGCTAAAGGAAAAAAGAAACAAGTTGCATTTAAAATCAAAAAAACTTGCGGATGAACGCGATTTACTGAACTCCAGTATTCGTGATATGAGAAATAAAATATCTGAACATAAACAAAATAGAGATGAGTTGAACGAAAGAGTTAAACATGCAAAGGAACAAAGAAACAAGCTTAACAAAAGTTATAGTGATGTTAAGAAACAAACCGAGGATCTTCAGAAAAAGCGTTTATCTTCTTCTGGTGCAAACCTAAATGAGCTCAGGAAGCAGCTTAGGACTTTAGAAAATGAGCAGATGACTCAGCCTATGTCTCCTCAGAAGGAAAAAAAATTAATTGAAGTTATCTCTGAGGTTCATACTAAAATTAAAGCACAGGAGAATCTTTTGAATAGTGATCCTAGGCTTAAAAAATCGATTGAGGAAGAAAAGAGTATTAAACAGAAGGCAGAAAAACAGCATGAGCTGGTAGAAAAATTAGCTACTAGAGCTCAGGAAGAACATGAGGGCATGATAGAGCTTATTAGGCAGCTTGATAACTTGGTAAAAAAGGTAAATGTTATTCAAGAAACTATTGTGATGACTAAAATCGAAGCCGATACTGTTCATAAAGAGTTTATAGATTGTGTTGATAAAATCCATGATTTGGAAAGAAAAGTTACCACTGGTCACGAGAAGAAACGCAAAGCAAAAAAAGCTGTAGAAGCAACACATGCTCAGAAAGAGGCAACTGAAATATTTGAGAAATTTAGGCGCGGTGAAAAACTTAGCACTGAGGATTTAATGGCTTTGCAAAAAGCTGGCTTGATTTAGGATATTAATTTTGTTTGGAGGGATGATAAAAAATGCAATGTGAACTTTGTGGTAGAGTTTGTGCTTGTAGACCTGCTACTATTGATGGTAGTAGTATGATGCTATGTCCTGGTTGTATGAAGCATGGACAAGGCATTAAAACTAGTACGGAAACATCTGTTGGTGTTCAAAAACCTATTTTGGATAGAATTAGGAGACCAAAAGCCAAGGATGTCTATAAGGATATGGACAAAGAGCTTGTTTCTGGTTGGAATGATTTAATCAAAAATGCAAGAAAGAAAAAAGGCCTCAGCAGAGAAGAACTGGGCTTTAAAATTAGTGAGCGAACAGTTACCATTGCAAAAATTGAGAACGGTGATTTAAGGCCTTCTGATAAGATGGTTGAAAAACTTGAAAAGGAATTGGGGATAGCTCTTGTGGAAACAGTGTCAAGCGCTCCTTCCGTTTCAACTGGTTCTCGTTCTGGTAATCGTTTAACGCTTGGCGATTTTATTAAAAGAGAAGATTAGTAGATATGGATACGCTTGAACTCTCTAGGGCTATCACTGCATTATTGAATGGTAAGGTCATTGTATATCCTACTGATACCTTGTATGGCCTTGGTGCTGATATTTTCAATAAAGATGCAGTAGAAAAAATCTTTGAAATTAAGAAAAGACCTAGGGATAACCCTTTACCTATTGCTGTTTCTGATTTTGAAGTTCTCAAAAAGATAGCTTTTGTTGATGATAAAACCCAGCATTTGGCAGATTCTTTTTTACCAGGCAAATTGACTTTGATTTTGAATAAAAAAGATTGTGTGCCAGATATTGTTACGGGCGGGCTTGATAAGATTGCAGTTAGAATACCTAATAGCGAGATTGCTTTAAAATTGCTATCTGAATTTGGACCTCTTACAGCTACAAGTGCAAATATTCATGGTACAAATACACCAGGTATTATAAGTGATATTAGTATGCAATTTAAAGAAAACGATGTAGCTTTATATCTTGACATTGGCAAATTAGATAGCCAACCATCAACAATTGTTGATATGACTGGAAAAAAAATTAAAATAGTGCGTGAAGGTGCTATTCTTAAAAAAGATATCCCAGATGCGATCTGATATGGATAACAATATCTATGAAAAGTATAAACTTGCAGGTAAGATTGCAGCGGAAGCTAGGGATTATGGATTAAACTTGATAAAACCTGGTGTGAGTTTTTTAGATGCCGTTAATAGTATGGAATTAAAAATATTAGATAGTGGAGCGGGTCTTGCATTTCCTGTTAATATTTCAGTTAATGAAATAGCTGCTCATTACAGTCCAAGACATAATGATGCATTAGTTTTTAAAAAAGGGGATGTAGTTAAATTAGATATCGGTGCTCATGTTGATGGATATATTGCAGACACTGCAATAACTGTTGAAGTTGGTACCAATAACTATGAAGATATGATTAAAGCATCAAGTGGTGCATTAGACGTCGCAATTAATACTATTAAAGCAGGCATTGATCTTTTTGAAATTGGAAAAACTGTACAAGATACCATTATGTCATATGGCTATAAACCAATTGACAATCTCACAGGACATAGTATGCAGAGATATATACTTCATGCAGGAATGTCTGTCCCAAGTGTTCCAGATAGGTTACAAAGCGCTAAGCCTAAAGCCGGGGATGTTTTAGCAATTGAGCCATTTGCAACTAATGGCGCGGGTCATGTTATTTCTGGAGATGGAAGCAATATTTATTTGTGTAAGGAATCTTTTAACCCACGGCTTATTAGAACTAAAAACGCTGAAATTATTTTTAGCAGAATGAAAAGTAAATTTAAAACCCTTCCATTTGCTCAGAGATGGTTTGAAGAATTTTTTTCTCGTAGCAGTACAACATTAAGAAAGCTTTCTTTTTTAGGTCTTATTAAACATTATCCACAACTTATTGATGCTAAAAAAGGAATTGTTACTCAAAAAGAACACACCGTTATATTAACTGAAGAAGGATGTGATGTGATAACGTGAAAAATAAAACCATTCAAAAAAATGATATAAAGATTATCAAATTCGAAGAGCTTAACTGGAAACAAATAGAAGGATTGGATAAGAATAAAACAATCTTCTTTTTACCCATTAGCCCACTTGAGGAGCATGGTCCTCATTTGCCTGTTGGAACTGATTTGTTGGCCATTCGAGATGCAACTACTGAAGCTATTAAAATTTTAAATAAAAAAAACCCTGATTTAACCTATGTCCTCTTACCTGCAATACCTATTGGTTATTGCAAATTTAACACGGATTTTCCAGGTAGCATCTCTGTCAGTGGGAAAGTGGTTCGTGAAATAGTTTACAGTGTTGGCTTGGCTCTTGCAAATCATGGATTCAAATTTTTAATTATTTGCACGTATCATATGGCAGTTGGACATCTAAAAGGCATATATTCTGCAATGGATAAGCTAGAATCCAAGTTTGATATAAAAACATGTGAACCCTGGAGTCCTTATTTTCACAACAAAGAAATGGAGAAACGTGAGCCAAAACTTGGTTTTGATACCCGTAAAGAAGTACATGCTGGTTTCCGAGAAACCTCTCTTATGAAATATCAATATCCATATCTTGTTGATGAGTCCTATAAGAATTTACAAAGTATATATAGAGATATGAACTCTCCCCGAGTACTTGGAAAAACATTCAAGCAACTGGGTTTAAAAGATGGATATATCGGTAGTCCTGCAAAAGCAGATGCTGGTTATGGTAGATGGTTTTTCAATGAAACTGTTAATGTTTTTGTTAAATCTGCACTTGATTTATATGGAGGAAAAAAACCACCTGAATTACCATTGCGTATTAAAACTGCTATGAGAGCACTTTTTTGGCAATAAATCCTGTTAGATATGATAGTCTAAAACTTAGTTAACTGGTTTTTTGTTTCTCAAGAGATTTTCCTGATTAAATTATTTAACTTATCTAAAATCCTAAAGTTCTTTCTCGATTTGGTAAAAACAACAAGGGTCGTTATGGGGTATACCTGTCATGCAGGTCGACCTAGTCGTGCATCCCCCTTTGCATTCTTTTCCATATTTGCATTGTTGGCAGTTTTCTCCTAGATCTTCAACTTTAAATTTACGATTATAAGCAAAAGCGTTTGGATCATTCCAAATTTCTTTTATACTTCGCTTCTTGACGTTTCCTTCTATATAATCATCAGATAATGCAAGACATCCTTTGATGTTTCCATTGCTCTGGATTCCTAAAACAGTTTTTCCAGCATAGCAGCCCTTCCATTCAGGATAGGTGCTTAAGTTTGGAATTACTTTTGAATGAAATCCAAAATTATGTGTTCCAACAATTGAAAATTTTTTTTTATTATACTTTTTTTGCAATGAATAAATAAATAGACCTAGTGAATAATACTCCTCGTTTGATAATACTAATTCTTTTGGAAATCTACCAATTGGTGCTGCATCCTGAATTTGCCATATAACTTCTTCTTTAATGACAAAATCTAGGATTTTTGGTAGCTCCTTAAAATTCAACTTGTGTACTGTGGTGATAATACCTACAGATAAACCTGCTTGTTTTGCTGCACGCATAAATGCCTTTGCTTTTTCAAATGACCCTTCAACATTTCGAATTTTATCCTGTGTTTTAGCTGATGCACCATCAAGACCAAGCATTAGACAATCTGTTTCTAGTTTTACCAGCTCTGGAATGAATTTTTCTGGTTTAAAAAAACCATTAGTAATTATTGATAGTGCAATTCCAAGATCTTTGATTTCTTTTGATATAACTGACCAATCTTTTCGTAAAAACACTTCACCTCCCATCAATGCTATCCCTCCGAACCCTAAATCAGAAAGATCGTGACAGAGTTGAAGAGCCTCCTTAGTGGATAACTCGTCAGTTCTTTTTTTTCCAGCCGAGGAGCCACAATGAAGACATTTTAGATTACATTTGAGAGTCAACTCCCATACTGCTATATGAGGGTTCTGATAAGATTCTGTCAGGTTCATTCTATCACATATAATCTCATTTGCTTTTTTGGAGCAATTCGGGTTCGATTTTGTAAAAACAATATGGATGATTATGAGGTTTATTAGTAAATCCATATGACATGCCCAAACATCCACCTTTACAAGTTACACCATATTTACAATCTTTACAATTTTCCCCTAGTTTTTCAACTTTAAATTTTCGATTATAAGCAAAAGCGTTTGGATCATTCCATATTTCAATGATACTTTTATTCCGAATGTTTCCTTCTATGTAGGCTTCAGGTGTTGAAAGACATCCAATAACATCTCCATTGCTCTTTATGCTTAAGATGGATATCCCAGCTTGACAGCCGTCCCATCCCTGATAAAGACCAAGCCATGGAAGATGTTGTGAATGGTATCCAAAACAATGTGCACCAATAACGGGTAGCTCTTTTACTGAATACTTTTTTTTCATTGATGCAATAAAGAGTGCAACAGAATAATATTCCTCTTTTGATAAAGCAAATTTGTTTGTAAATCTTCCTTCTGGTGTGGCGATTTGAATTTGCCAAGCTATTTGTTTATTGAGAATAATATCTCTAATTTCTGGTAATTCTTTTAAATTCAATTTACTGACTGTAGTTATTATTGTTGTAGGTAAATTCTCCTTTTTAGATAGTGAAATATATTTCATTACTTTTTCAAATGACCCGTTTACTCCCCTTATGTAGTCGTGTATCTCTGCTTTTGCACCATCTAAGCTTGTTGAAACACTATGTGGGTTGAGTTCTTTTAATTTAGAAATTATCTCTTTACTAATGTTATAACCATTTGAAATAAATAGGAGTTTCATCCCAAGATCTTTTATCTGTTTTGCAATAATATGCCAGTCTTTTCTTAAGAATGGCTCACCACCCATTAAACATACGCCATCGGTTTTTAACTCTGCAAGATCGTTACAAAGCTGAAGTGCCTCTTTTGTTGTTAATTCATTAGGACGGGCTTTACCTGCTGAAGAACCACAATGTAAACATTTTAAATTGCATCGAAGGGTTGTCTCCCAAACAACTTGTCCTGGGATATATTTTTGTTTTGAGTTAGTCATTTTTACACACCTTAAAGTAAGTATTAATGATATTTAAAAACATCATTTATCATTTTTATAGATTACTTAAGCAAAATACTTATAGAATTTTATTCAGTTTTAAAAAAAACTCTATTATCAATAAATCAGCAGGATTATTTGAAATCTTTGATGCTTGTTGTTCCGTACCAACTGCTACAATAATTATTTGGACCTGCCGAAAGATAGGGTTGTTCAATTAGAGCACTGTTATCTTTTATGATATAATCAATATCTTTTTTACTCAATCCAATCTGTTTGCAATACTTATACAATAGATTCATTTTTTTCATGCTTATCACCAATTGATAAAAAATCGGTTATTTATTATAAAGCTGCTGTCCAAATAATAACAAAACTTGTATTTCAATGTCCTCATAAGATATACCTTGTTATTATAGTAAAAAATTGATATTAAATTGTTGTAATAATAACAAAATTTAATTTAAATCTTTTTAACAAATTTATTTTTCAAATTCTTTAATGCTTATTGTTCCGTAACGTCCTCCTGGATACCAAGACGGGCCTGATGAAAGAGAAATTTGTTCATACACTGTATCGCTTAATACCTGAGTAATATCATTCTTGTTAAGTCCAACCATTTTTCCAAGTTGATGAATTTTGAGTTTGAAAGTATTGTTCATTTGAATCCAATCCTCTTTTTACAAAAGTAATGTAACAACCACAAGTATTTATATTGTATATAAACAAATGTAACAAATAATCAGTATTTTGTTTCATATGGAACATTTGCTTTTATATGAAAAATACGCGTAATTTTTCTGAAATATATTTTGAATCTTTGTTAGAAGTCTTTGATGCTGATTGTTCCGTAATAACTAGAACAATACATAGGACCGTCTGAAAATAAGATATTTTCTTCTCTTCTTGTATTATCTCTGATGATGTGATCTACCTCTTTTTTGTTTAATCCTAGTTTTTTTATAGCTCTATCAAGCTTTTGCCCTATTATTTTGTTATTATGTGACATGGTATCACGATACACGTATACATTTATCATATAAATATTTTTCCAAGAATTTAGCAAAAATTAAACAAGATAGCGCTTCTCGATAAACTTGCTTCTATCTACTTTACAAATAAAATATGGATCTTTTGCTTCAAATTTGTTTACTTCATTAATGAAAATCTCAATATTTGAACCAAGTTTTTCAACCAATTTATCTTTAATCATTGAGATAATTCGTTCTGGCGGAGTACCAACATTTCTAAGATATTCATCAAATAGTATTTTTATTTCTAAATTATCAATTTTATGTTGAATTATCTGCATGCGTTGAATTTTATTTGCCTTAGTTTCAAAGACTGTTTCTGACATAATTGTTTCAATAAAAGATGGCAATGCCATTTTTCCATCAGGTAGAAGAATCGAATCATTTTTTCTGCCATGGATCTTTTTTATCAATGTTCCAGCTAAACCACAATTACAGTCATTACCTAAAGTTGTAACAACATCATCCATTCCATCGTATCTTATTATGGGAGTTCCCTTACCATATAATTTTGTTAAAATTAAGGTACCAGGTTCTCCAGATGAAACATGTTCTCCATTCCTTATAAATTCTGGATATATTAAATCAGAATGAACATGATAATATCCATTTTTACATTCAAAAGCAATTGGTCCTGATTCTGTAGCAGCATAAAAATCATAAACTTTTGTTTCAAACGTTTCCTCTACAAGTTTTCTAAGGTAATTGTCTAAATATGAGCCTGAGGACATGATACATCTTGGACTTATGTTTTTACCATATCCTTTATTTTTGAGAATGGCTAACTGAATTAATGCATATGGATATCCACCGATAAACTCTGGTTGGAACTTTTCGATTTTTTTAATAGCATCCGATGAAATATCAAATAAATCAAAAATCTGAATATTTTTTTGGGAAACAATTGGTTTGATTACAGGAAAAATGCTGTTTATGAAATACTCGTTTTCAAAACTTCTTTCTGACAAATCTATAAGCAGACACATCTTAGTTTTTTTCCAATCAACATCATATTCTTTCAACGCTCTTACTATTCCCAACATACCTTTGATTACAGTATAAATATCAAAATATATTGGCAATGATTCTCCTGTGGTTCCACCAGTTCGCGATATGATTGCTGTTTTTTTATTAAAATTAGGTGGAACGATGCCATTTGGTGAGTATTTTCTAATATCCTCTTTTGTTATAATTGGTAGTTTTTCTATGTCATTTAAACCTTTAATATCTCTTGGGTTTATTCCTGCTTTTTTGTATTTATCTCTGTACAAAGGAGTCTGATAGGCGTATTTGACCATTTTTTTTAGTGAAATATTTTGAAATTTTTCAAGATCCTCATTTGTCCTTCTCCGAAGTCTATTGGGATCTACCAAATAACTTTTGAGTACACGACCAAGAAAAACTGGATTAAGAAGAGGATTCATCTAATCACATTCTTTCAAATAACGCACTAATAATAATTGGTAGAAGAATAGTTGCATCTCCATCTATTGTTACATTATTTGCTTTTTCTTTTACTTTGCCCCAGGATATTGCTTCACGAGTTTGGGCACCACTTAGACTGCCATCATATTCTACAGCGGTTGTAATATAAACCACGTGATCCAGTCCACCCTTGAACTGATTCCACCATATAGTGTGATGCTTAGATATCCCTCCACCAATAATTAGAGCACCACTCTTTTTGGCATCAAATGTTATATCCGAAAGATCTTGTTCATCTTTTAATAAATCAATAGTAAAATCTCTGTGTTCTTGATAATACATCCAAATCTGAGAGCCAAATGCGCCATCTGTTATACCTGGTATAAATATTGGTATTTTGTTTTTCCATGCCCAGTAAATTATTGAATCTTTGCAATTCTTTTCGTTTTCAAGCTGTTTTCCAAACTCCCAGACAAGGTCTTTTGTTGACCATTTTTGCTTTGTTTTATAGAGTTTTGCAAGAATTGGTTGCATTTTTTCTTCAAGAATCTTTCCATAGCATTCGTTTGGTATGAATATGTTTCCTAGTCTATTGATTCCTCTTTTATGGAGTTGCTTGTCATCTACCACAAAAGAGCCATGATAGTAGTTCTTCCAAACTCTTGCTAGATCATGGTCAAGCGTTCCCGAGGTCGTTATTACAACGTCAAAAAGTTTTCTTTTCAATAGTTCTTTAATTACTCCTCGTGTGCCTGTTGAACATATGCATGCAGGAAATGAAAGAAATCTCACACAATCCTTTTCTTTGATCATTTCTTCAAGGATGTCAACTGCAACGGCTACTTTTTTTGCAGTAAATCCACCAGATTCATAAAGCTCTTTGATTAAATCATTTGAATTCATTCCTTTTTTAAGTTGTATATCCTTGACCGGCTTATCAATCATAGATTTTTTCCTCTTAATAGATTACTAAAGCTCCGTAACCTACACAGGAGCTGCCTGGATGCACCTCATATGATGTTCCATATTTAAGCAATTCTGCTTTACTTGCACCAAGAATTTTTGCTGCAACTAGCATTACTGCTACTGGGCCATATCCACACATAGAAATATTGTTATTTTGAACTGTTTTAATTAACTCTTCTGGGTCCAAGTTTAAAATTTGATCTATTGCAAGTTTATCTTGTTTTTCCGCATATTCATCGACCCTCATATCTGCAGGTGGCATGCTCATATAATTAAAACCAGCATGTGAAAAATCACTACTTGCAATAATTACAATATTTTTATCTGTAGTTTGAATTGCATCTGCAATAATTTTTCCAACCTCACTTGATGTATCATAATCTTGCATTGCCATACATATTGGTACAAAATCAAATTTTTTATCTTTTGCACTGAATTGTAAAAATGGTAATTGAACTTCTATGCTATGTTCATACATATGTGCGTTTTCATCTCTATCTATTATATCCTTCAAAATATGTTTTGATATTTTTTCGTTTATTGGTATTTTGCCAAGTGGAGTGAGCCAAGATCCTTCAGTCATTACTGATACTCCAGAACCCATTCCTGTGTGGTTTGGACCAAGAATGATAAAGGTGTCAGCAAAACCATTATTCACAAGATAGTTGTAAGAATGAGCAGCAATAGCACCTGAATAAATATATCCAGCGTGTGGGACTACTAATCCTTTTATTTTTTTATTACCGGGTGTTATCTTTGGCAGAGATTGGGGTCCTCTTTTTTCTAAAAAACATTCCTCAATCGTTTGTTTAAGATTTGCTTCATCCCCATCATAGAATTGACCCGCTACAGAGGGTTTTCTTAATTTTTCCAACATATTACCTCCCAATCTCTATATTATTTATAAGCAAATTAAATTTTGGGATATTTTGAAAGAAAGAGACATAATATTGTGAAATCATTTTTTAATCTTTTAATTTTGCTAATTTAGTATAGGATTGAAGAATTTATATACTAATAATATAATGTTAAACTTGGTATTGGAGGTAGTAAATGAAAAATAAAGTATTTTTAATTTTTATACTAACATTATTAGTTTTTGGTTGTGTAATTCCCGTTACTGGTATCAATAATCAAAATAAACAAATTAATCAAAACGTAATTGGAAACAATCCCCCACAGATAAATTGGTGGTATGATTTAGATGCTCCATCTTTTGGATCAGCAGCAATTGATGATTTTGACGGTGATGGAAAACCAGAAATTGTTTTTGGAACATATTTTAATGATGAGCATATTTATGCACTAAACGCTGAAGACGGAACCCTTCTTTGGAAATACAACACAGGTGGTTGTAATGATGCATCACCTGCTATTGCTGATGTCGATTTAGACGGAGATCTTGAAGTAATTATTCCTACATCTTCCCCATATAAAGTATATTGTTTTGATGGGGAGTCAGGTGATGTGGAATGGTCAACATCAACAGGGTACCCTAATTGCATTGATTCTCCTCCAGCAATTGCAGATGTTGATAATGATAACAAACCTGAAGTTATTCTTGGTACTTTTTATGGTTATGTTTTTTGTCTTGATGGAGAAGACGGAGGGGTTAATTGGCAAGTTAATTTGGGAACTGATAGCTATATTCAGTCTGGACCTAACATACTTGATCTTGATTCTGATGGACAGCTTGACATTGTTGTTTCCCAGTATGCAGGTGACTGTCGAGTTTATGCGTTAAAAGGAGATGATGGCTCTACTCTATGGTACTCGGACCTTCCTCAGGATTATATGTATCATGGTGGATCATTTGCAGACATTGATGAGGACGGTAAACCAGAAATTGCAATAGGCTGCTATGATAATCATGTGTATGTTTTCAATGGTGAGGACGGTAGCCTTTTATGGGATTATACTGCCCCTTACTACATTGCTTCGCCTACTTCAATTGCGGATTTAAATAATGACGGCCATTTAGAGATTGTTTTTACATCCTATAATATTCTTGGAGTTCTTTCTCATACTGGAAGTCTTTTGTGGAGCTATCCAACTGGTGGTTCCATTTTTCGTGGAGCATCAATTGCAGATATTGATGGCGATGGTACTTTGGATGTTTGTTTTGGTTCTGATGATGGAAAGTTAAGAGTTTTAAGAGGAGATGACGGACAAGTTGTTTGGACGTATGATTTAGAAGCTCATTATGGCGATACTTTTAATATAGATCATGCACCTACAATTTGTGATTTTGATTCTGATGGAAAGTTAGATATCTTTGTTGTTGGTGGGTATGGAACATCATCACCATCTACTGATAATCATGGAAGGGCATATGCTTTATCAGCAGGAGATGGAACTGGTCCAGGTTGGCCTATGTTCAGATATGACCTTGTACATAGTGCTTGTTTCGATTCAAATAATGCACCATTTGCTCCATTAATAAGTGGGCCTGATTTTGGACTACTTGGAGATGATATTGATTTCACATTTGTTTCAACTGACTCTGAGGGAGATGATATTTACTACTACATTGACTGGGATGATGGAAATAACGAGGAGTGGATTGGGCCTTATGTTTCTGGTGAAGAAGTAACTGTAAGTCATACATGGACTTCCCCAAATAATTACGAGATTAAGGCGAAAGCTAAGGATATTAGTGGGGATGAGAGTGATTGGTCAGAACCTTTCATTATAACAATTGTTGAAAACAGTCCACCTGATGAACCAACAATTGATGGTCCTAATAATGGTAAACCTGGTGTTGAATATACATATTGTATTATCGCATCTGATCCTGATGAAGATAGTTTATATGTTAGATGGGATTGGGATGATGGAACTGGGAGTGATTGGCTTGGACCTTTACAATCGGGAACAGAGGTATGTGATTCTCACATCTGGAATATAAAAGGAACATATACCATATCTGTAACAGTTGAGGATGAGCATGGTGAGATTGTAACAGCATACAAAGATGTCATAATTCCAAAAAACAAATTTATAATTAATTCATTGTTTTTAAAGATTGCAGAGGATATTCCTTTACTAGGAAGATTATTATCTGTATCTCTCAATTTTAGATATTAAACTTTGTAACCTTCTGAAATAAAGGCATACATATATTTGTTTAATTATTTAGAAATCTTTTAATTAAACTACCATATTACAGATTTTAGATTAGTGGGAGGTAGGAATAAATATGAAAATGAGAATATTAACGATATCTATAGTAGGAATGTTTTTGATGACAGGTTTTGTAGGAATGGCTACTTCATCGAAAATAGGTCTGGGGGAGAAACCCTATACAAAAATAGGTAGTTTAATAGAAACCTTAGATCCTAATGAAAAAAAACTTTCAAATATTGCAATTGCGGATTGGACTGTTATGTATTATATGTGTGGAGATTCAAATATGGATAGTTACATACAACCACTTCTTGATACTCTCTCTAATATTGGATCAACGGAGAAACTCAACATTGTTGTTTTAAAGGACAACTTATATTCGGGTAATTCGAAATTATACTACGTCAGTGAAACTGGAGAAAAAATTGAATTAAACGATAAATTTGGTTGGCCTGATGAAGTAGATATGAGTGATTTAAACATTCTTGAGTTATATTGCATTCAAATGATGGAATTTTATCCTGCCGCTCATTATGCGTTAATTACGTATACATCTGCAGGAGCCGGATGGCAGGAATTTTTTTTATTGGATAAAGATAATACAGGGGATAAAATATCAACTCCTGATTTTGCACAATGTTTAAAGAGTATTGTTGATGAAGTAAATCATAAAATTGATGTTCTTTTTGTTTCATGTGCAATGAATACAATTGAGCTTGCATATGAGATTGTTTCTTATGTTGATTATATTGTTGGTAATCAAGATTGCTTTTCAGAAGAGTCTATTGTTCCAAGATTTTCTGAGGCAGTTTGGGACCTAAGGAATGATACTGATATGAGCCCTGAAGAGTTTTCAAATAGAGCGCCTTACCGATTTGAACCTGAACCATTTTATTATTGGGAGGGTTATGGTTTTAAACTTCCATTATTAAGTAGAATCCTAAATAAGCTTCCTTTTAAGGGTTTACATACAGTCATTATATATCCTTCCTCATCAGTTATTAACCTAAGTAAAATAAATGAGCTGGTAAACAAAATTAACGATTTATCATTAAACTTAATTATTAACTTGCAAAGTGGAAAATATAAAGAGGCAATAAGAAGAGCTAGAGAAGAAACGCAGGAATATAGTAAATGTTATTCAAAATATTGGTTTTTATCCTCAATTTATAATCGTTATGGTTTTAATATTTTAGCATATGATTGCGTTATAGATTTGTATAACTTTATTGAAGTTCTAAGATATTATATTGATAATGAGTTTATTAAAAATCAATGTAATTCCATTTTGGAATCTTTTAATGAGGTAATTCCTGCAATTAAAAAAGTATCATATGACAATTCTAATGGTTTAAGTATATATTTTCCTACACATAAAAAAATGTATAATAAATACATAGGCCGTAAAGAGATACCTTGTCCTTATGAAGATTTAAAATTTTTAAAAGATACATATTGGGATGAATTTCTAAAAACATTTTTAGATATTTTAAAAAAACATACCACTAGACCTATCTATTATTGATGGCATTAGTGAAGGGAAACCTGATAAGGACTGAGGAGAAACTGACTTTTAGTCGTAGTTGGGCTGAAAAAGGAAATTATGAGCTAAAGGTTAAAGCAATCGATAGTCATGGTTTTGAAAGCGATTGGGCAACACTAACATTTACTATTCCTAAGGAATAAAGCATATATCAATACACCATTCCTACAGCTCCTACAAAACTTCCTAACAAGTCATCCAAGTTTGCTCCCAATACTACAACGACTAATTCTACGACTTGGACTACAATAAAAATTTAAAAAAAACAAATCCTACCACTCTATCTTTTCTTTTTTATAGTAATTATTTTATAACAACTCATTTTGATTTATTTGTTTTTTTGAATATTTTTGGATAATATTTATATCATCTTATCCTATAACATATTTAACAAAATATAATGAGAGGTAGAAAAAAATGAAAAAGAAGATATTAGGTATTTTTGTTTGCACGCTATTAATCACCATGGTTTTTCCAGCAGCAGGTACATTAAATATTAATAATTCTAAAGAAGAAGGTAATGCTATTGATAATATAACAGGCTTAGTTTTTGATAATAGCCCAACAATGGTTAATATTAATAGGGAATGGTCAATTATAGCATCTTACCCGATTCCAGAGGGTGCTTCTGGGCTTGCTTATGATGGGGCATATCTTTATTGTGGTATCTATGGTGCCAATGGAGATGAGGTTTATCAGATTGACCCAAGTACGGGAAATTATCAACTAAAGTTTACTGGCCCTCAAGAAGATGCATTTGGTCTCACATACGATGGGGGATATCTTTGGACAACTGATCATCCTGGCGGTTCTTCGACACCTGCAATCGCTATGCAACTGGATATGAATGGAAACTTGATTTCTCAATTTGATCTACCAGATCATTATATGTCTGGTATTGCATATGATGATGGTGATTTCTGGGCTGCTACGTATTATCCAGACCCTTCAACTATCTACAGAGTAGACTCAACAGGTTCTATTCTCCAGCAATTCACAGCTCCTGATGACCAACCATGGGATCTTTGTTTGGAAAATGATAATCTTTGGATGGCCGATTATTGGGGAGATACACTTTATAAAATTGATCCTTTAACTGGTAACCTTCTAGAGAGCCATGCTTCAGAGGGAGTTGATCCTGCAGGTATTGTATGGGATGGAGCATATCTTTGGTATTGTGATAACGGACAAGGAGGTAATGATTATCTCTACAAAGTAGATTTAAGTGGCAGTGGTACTCCTGGAATATATGTCCCTGTTACCAGCCATGACTATGGAGTTGTAACCGTTGGTGATTCTGAAACTTGGGATGCTACTGTGGAAAATATTGGTTCCGCAGATTTAGAAATACAAGACGTAGCCTTTTCAGGTACTGGATCAAGTGATTTATCTTGCTCTCTTAATTTTCCCATTATAATAAATCCAAGCAGTCAAACACAAATTCCACTAATTTATGCACCTCAAGATGCTGGTGAGCTTAATGCTATTGCCTCAATCGAGTCCAATGATCCAGTTAATCCGACAGTTGATATTACCCTTACGGGAAATGCGGTTAATCCTGGTCCAGATATTTATCTATCTGAAAGCTCACATAATTATGGTACTGTGCGAGTAAATGCGTATACTCAGTGGCTTATGGAAATTGAAAACATCGGAGATGAGGTTTTATCTATCGAGGGCATTGCCTCTGATGATGGTCATTTTATTGTGGATGATCAGATAACGTTTCCATTTGATATAGGTGTACTATCCTCAGTTCAAATTGGGATATGGTTCCAGCCTGCTGAAGATATTATATATAGTGCAATCTTGTCTATTAATAGTAACGACCCTGATGAGGATCCATATACTGTTTCTGTAGAGGGTGAAGGGTTAGACATAGATTATCCGATTGGCGAAATTTTATGGGAGTATCAAATTATTGATACTTATGATAGCAGCCCAAAAGCAATTGCTCCTATATCTGATATTAATGGTGATGGCTTAGATGATGTAATAATATGTTCGGAAGATGATTATATCCGTTGTATTAATGGAAATGCACATGCACTGGGAGATGTTATTTGGGAGCATGAGATTTATGCTGGTTCAGTTTATTCTCAAAAAGGTTTAGCAATTAATCAGGACATAGATGACGATGGGTATAACGATGTGGTAGTAGGATCTGCTTGGGGTGGACGTTTAATAAGAACTATTTCAGGAAAAACCGGTGAAGAAATCTGGACTCATGACACCCATGAGTACGGTGATGGTGGATGGGTCTATCAAGTAAATTGCAGCTATGATTATAACGGCGATGGCGTACTCGATGTTTTAGCAGCCACGGGCGATGATTCATCAGATACCGGTCCAAAGCGAGTCTACTGTCTCGATGGGAAAGACGGAATATCAATCTGGGAATGTCCCCTAGGAGGTCCTGGATTTGCTGTTATTGGTGTTGAGGATTTTACTGGTGACGGACAACCAGATGTGGTAGCGGGTGCATCTAATGAAGATGAAAGCACTGGATATGCTTATGGTATTAATGGAGCAACCGGTAGTAAAACGTGGACATTTACTGTAGGAGGGACATCTGTTTGGGCTTTGGAACAAATTGATGATATCACTAGTGATGATATAAATGATGTAATAATTGGTGACTTTTATGGAAATATCTATGGACTTGATGCTACAAGTGGAGATCAGGAATATAGCAATTCAGTTGGATCTTATACTATCATAACTAGATTTGTAAAACTAAATGATGTCAATGGTGATGATCATCCCGATATAGTACCTGCACATTTAGGTAGTGGAGCCAAGATGATTGATGGATATACAGGTGATTTTATTTGGTCACATTCAGTTGCAGATAAGCCTGCCTCTGTCTCAAGAATTGAAGATATTAGTGGAGACGGAATAAATGATGTGTTAATAGGAACTCTACCTACTAATAATTACTGTTATTTCCTCGATGGTATAGATGGCTCTGAATTGGAATCAATAAACCTTGGCACTTCGGTGGATGCTATTGCTGCTATTCCAGATATCGTCGGTGATGGCTCTATGGAGATGATCGCTGGTGGTAGAAATGGACAAATCACCTGCTTTTCAGGTGGTCTTGAGGTTGTTTCAAATAATCCTCCTAATACACCATCTATAGATGGTGAGATTAACGGTGAAGTAGGTTCAGAATATGACTATACATTTGTTACAACTGATCCTGATGGCAATGATGTTTACTATTGGATCGAGTGGGATGATGACTCATCAGATGGATGGATTGGACCGTATAATTCTAATGAGGAAATAACTGTATCACATACATGGTCTGAACAAGGAACATATATAATTAAGGTAAGGGCTAAAGATATGTATGGTGCCCTGAGTGAATGGGAAACACTAGAGGTCACCATGCCAAGAAACCGAGCAATTAATGGACCATTCCTAAACTATCTGCAAAACTTCCTAACAGGTCATCCAAGTTTGTTCCCAATACTACAACGACTAATTTTGCGACTGGGACTACAATAAAAATTTAAAAAAAACAAATCCTACCTCTTTTTTTTCTTTCTATCATTTGAAATGAATCAGAATGTAAAAGCCTGGTTTTTATGCATATTATTACAGAAACTTACGTGTTTGTCCGTATCTCTCGATTTTAGATATTAAACTTTGTCCACAAAAAATATAAATACAATTGATGAATACGGGATGAAAGTTTAGTTGGGATTTGCGATGGAGACGGTATGCCACATTGAGATAATTAAGGATGGAAGGGACTTTGTTGCAAGAGCCCATATGGCAAATGGCTCTATCAAAGAATATCGCCATCAGGTTTTCGAAGATGTTCTCACTGAAATGGTAATAGATCTTCAAGAAGAACTTTCAGAATAATAATTTTTTTTTTTGCTTTATTTTTCCCAGTCTTTCATATCATCTGCTGCATCAGTATCGATTTTTTGTGTTTCTAATGCCTTCATTTTTTTCATTTCATAGTGTGATATTATCGAGACTCCAATTGTTGTAACAATGGCAGTTCCCAAAATCACAACAAACGCGACATCCTCAAAAAAACCTTCCATTGATATTCCTAAATCAAGCCCTTCTTTACTAACAAGAACAGGTCCAAAACTAATAGCAAGAATCGCTGCTGCAAGGCCACGTGGCATCATAACATTCATGGTTTGTTTATCATCTTTTTCAAATCCACCTTTATATGTTGAGAGATACACTGCTAGATATCTTAAACCCAATAATACAAGTAACACCAAAATACCTACGATGATAAACTCAATTCTCTGAAAACTAACCATTATTCCAAGATATACAAAAAAGAAGGTTCTAATGATAAATGAGGTAAGTGAATGAAATTGTTTTGTTTGTTCATCCATTTCAAAACCTTTACCTTCGTATTTAATCATTTTCAATACTTTTTTTCCATTCCCAAGAACTAGTCCAAACATGAGACATGATATTGCTCCCGCACCAGTTCCACCTTCATCTATTCCAACTAGTAGCGTTGTGAGAGAATAAACTAAAAAAACAACAGCCAATGTTAAAACATAAGAGAATTGCTCCTTTCTTACTTTATGCATTATAGGTAGCCAAACAAATCCTAGAATTGTTCCAACAACAATTCCAACTGAAAATGTGCTTACTAGATTTTTAATACCAAGAGCAAAATCAGGACTTCGCGCAACCACTATCATATAAATTCCAGCAAGTACTACTACAATTGCCAATGGATCAGTGATTATGCTTTCTATTGACAAAACAACTTTTGTTTTTTCTTGCAAGTTTCGTAATCTACTTGCGAGAGGAATTACAATTGGGCTGCTGGTTCCACCAACAATAGCTCCCAAAATTGCTCCAACTGCAAAACTATCACCTAGTTCAATAGGAAGAATTCCTGCTGCCGATAGTCCCACAACTATTAATAGCGTTGCAATTAAGCTTAAACAAAAACCACTAATGGTCAGAAGTAAACCTCTGGGAGCACCTTTGAAAAGTTGATATAAGTTGATGTTAATCCCACCGTCAAATAAAATTATTACAATTGCAATTGCTGCAAAAAATTCTGAAATCGTTAGTAGTAATTCTTGACTAATCCCCCCTCTAATATTGAACGCAAATCCAACAATGAGACCAAAAAGTAGTAACCATACAATACTTGGTATTTGGGTTCTATTAAAAATATAATTACCAATGAATCCAAGGACCATTATAACTCCAAAAATTATTATTGCAGGTATTACTTCTATCATGAGTAATGTAAAAACCTAAAACTTTGATTTAAACCTTCGCTTTTATTTAATAGAATCTAAAAATATGATAAATATTGAGCTGCAATTATAAAACTTTGAGCAATTATCTATTATATAACATAATTACAACGATTAATGCAGCAAGCATACCATACATCAAATAAACCATTAGTTTTCTTCTTTTAGCCATGGACTGATATTTTTGTTTACATTCTTCAGAGCAATATGTTTCACCAATAGGAATTGCTTTCATACAAATATGACAATGGGTATGTTGAGGTACATTTTCTGCCATAACAATCAACCTCTATAATAAATATCTACTATGAAATACTTTCTCTAACGATTTTCTAATTTCCTAATATTTTCATTTACTGTACTTTGAAAAATTTGAAGTGCAATATCTCTTAATTCCGGTGAACATTGAGCTAAAGCAAATTCCTGTCTTCGGGCTAATTCTTTCAATTCAGGTGGGAAATACTCTAACCTATGAACCATACCGCCACTTTTGTCAACAGCGGCATAATATACTTTTTTAACACCTGAAATAATAAGTCGCGCAAAACACATTGGGCAAGGTTCCAGGGAAGAAAACAAAATGTATTCTCTCAAGTTTTTAATGTCTTTAAAACGCTCTTCAAATTTTGTCATTACGTCCATCTCTGCATGTAAATCACTGCGGAATTGGGGTTTAAATACATGGTTTCGTCCTCTTATGATGATTTCCCCATTTTCATGAATAAGAATTGAACCTACTCCAAAATTACCTTCTTTTGCAGCAGCTATAGCTTCATTTAATGTAATTAGTATAAACTTATCATGTGGATATTTGGGATTAGGGATAAAAGACCTAACCTTATTATCTATTTCGTTCAATAATTTTTTTGTTAAATTATTCATTTTATAATCTCTCCTTTTATAATAAAAACTATGTTCCAAAGCCAGGTATTAATCAAAACTAAGTAGATGCATTTTTTCTTAAAGTACATAGAGTAATACAATGTAAAATCAGTTTTCATTTACACACCATAAAAATTGCGTTGATCGCAAAATACAATGATAATCCACCTTCTATCAGATATAATACCTTGGAACTTCTTAAGAACAAACTCTTTCCTTTCATTCCAGCATAATTAACAATTTTTTCAATTTGTTTAGTGATTTTAATGCTATCATTCGAAAACAACAAATCCTCTAATCTTTCTGCTACTTTAACGTTTTGTACTAACATATCTGTGTATAGTGTTATTCTTTTCTTCGAATTATATGTAAGAAAAAATGCAAAAAGGGTGAGAAAACAGGCGAGACTACTTGCATGTAAAGGATTCTCAATGTATCCAAAAAGCAAAATGCCAAAAGTTAAACTACCAGTAATAATTGTCACACTTTGGTATACAACTGTTGCAATTAACCTATCAAGACTATGGATTGTTTCTCTAATCATAATGTAATAAGACATACTTTGAGGATTAGAAGATTCAGTTATGAATGAAGAATTAACATTATGCATTAAACAACTCCAATTATAATATGGCCTTTACTTATAAAATACATCATTAATTGAACATCCTTTCATATTTAATGAATACTTCACAAATTAAAATAATTTTCAGTATCATTCAATCTATTAATTTTATCAAGCATAAATTTTGGATCGCTTTTTATCTCAGGAATATCATCAGTTATTGGATGAACAATATATGAATAATCTCCTTTTTTTACAACAGATGCTTCCATCAATGATTTTTTAAAAATCTCAAGGGTCATAGTTCTCTAACTTCTCTACATGCTTTTTCTAAATCAGGAATAAAATTATCAATTATTTCTTTAGTGACATGTGGCATTAATACAATGCGAATAGATGATAGCCTATCCATTTTGTTTACCTTCCATCCATAATCTGTTAGTTTTTTTGCAACCTTTGATGGGTTCTTTAATTTAACACCAAGAACATTCATAGTGGGCTTAACAACAAGGTTAAGTCCTATTTCATTTATTTTTCCCTCAGTATATTCGGTTACATTCATGCATCTTTTTACTAGGTTTTCGTATCCTTTTTTTCCTAAGTATTTTGCAACAGCATATGTTGCTGCAACCGGTCCACCTGATCTAGTTGCAAGAATACCTGCTTGTTTTTTGCTACTTATATAAGGTGTTTCTACACTTATTTCGCTCAACCATTTATTTTCTTTAATAGCTAATGCCCCTAGAGGTATAGCAGAAAATCCCATCTTATGAGCATCAACTGAAATACTACTAACACCTTTCAAACTAAAATCAAAATCTGGTAAATCATAATCTAGTTCTTTTAGAAATGGTATTACAAAACCTCCAAATGCTGCATCAATATGTAAAAAAATATTTTCATCAATACATATTTCACTTAGTTCTGGAATTGGATCGATTGTCCCAAGCTCAGTTGATCCTGCAATTCCAACAATTGTTGCTGTATCTTTGCTGATTTTTTTTCTAATTTTTGAAATATCCATGCAATAGTTTTTATTTAATGGAATGGTGATAAGTTTGATATCCATAATCGATTTTATCTTTTCAAATGAAAAGTGAGCACTCTCTGGAATTATTACTTCTTTTTTTTTTGTTAAGTTTTTTGAAAGCCAAATAGCAGTAATGTTGCTTTCAGTTCCACCACTGCCTATTAACCCAGTAGCTGACTTTGGTGCGTTAAAAAGATTTAAAAAAAATGATAATAATTTTGATTCCATTTCTTTTGTTCCAGGAAATAGTTCAGGATCGCCAAGATTTGTTTCTAAAAATTTTATATAGGCGTCTATTGCAATGGTATGGGGCTGTGTGCACATTGAACCAAGTATTTGTCCACTAGAAAAAGTGAAATCTTTGTCTCTATAATTTTGAAGTTCATTTAATATTTTGTAATGCTTATTTTCTTTTTTGTTTTGTTTCATTTTGTATACAACATAACGGCTAATACAAAAAAGATTTCGCTTTCTTTTACCATCACATTTTAATATAGGTAAATGTATTTTGATTACATGGTGGAAAAAGAAACTGAAACTAGCACCGAGGAAGTTACATCTTTTCTGAAACTACCTGTCTATACTCGTGAGGGGACATATGTAGGACACGTTAGAAATGTTTTTCTTGATATGGATGAGAAATGCGTTAGCAGTCTGCTTGTGACTAATACTAATCCTTCACTTGTTGAGGGTACAGTTGATGTAGCTATTCCCTATAGGTGGGTCAATGCTGTTAGCGATATAGTTGTTCTTTCTCATTTTCCTGAGAGGGTTACTACAAAGAAGAAAGCAGAGAAAACCGAAGAAGAAAGTTCAGAAATAATAGATACAATAGAATAGGCAATAATTTAATATTGTCAATTGTTGTTATAACTTGCTTTTATTCATTTAGTGGAAGAAAGAAAACTAATTTATTGGCTGTGATGTTAGATAAAAACTATCAGATGAATTTTCCTTTTTTAAACAAATCTAAAATGATATAAATTACATCACTTTGTTTAAAATTGGAGTTATTAAAACATTTTGATAAAATGCATGTCACATTTGTTTTTTTTTGATAAGAATCACATCGATATATTTATTTGTTTATTAATACAAATATAAAATAGGTGAAAATAGATGAAAATTGAAATAATAGCTATATGGAAAATATTGCTTTTGTTAGCAATACCAATTGGTATTATAGGAGGAAAAGTTAAATCTGAAAAAAAACAAAATAGGAAATCCTTTTATATAATGAAAGTTATATATAATAATATAATATATAGACTGTTGGCAATAAATGTAAGGAATGTACAACAATCTTTATATACCGGGAAACGTAAATATATATTGAAAATATTAAAAAAATGGTGATAAAAAATGAAGAAAAACTTCAGAAGCGTAAAAGCTACACTGATAATGGGATTATTACTAGTGAGTGTATTTGCTGCATTGATTCCTTCAGTATCAGCTGCTCCTAGTCTTGAAAGTTATGTTAACGTTCTTTATGACACAACAATAACAAATGAACCTATCTATATAAGAGCTGCTCAAAAGGCAATTAATGTTAATATTACATATGGTGTTACATCAGCATCAATCATACCACTTATTAGTACTATATTGTTAGCTATGCATTTAGGTCGAACTGTTCAGATTCAAGTAGAGGCTTACGAATATCCCGAATGGGCATCTGTATCAGTAAATCAATGGCCCACAGCAACAATTCAGTTAGAAAAGGAAGCTTATCCTATCATTTTAACACTTAAAGTTACTGAAGATGCACCAGCATATGGAAAAGGAGATATAAAACTTAGGATTACTGTACCAAAGGTTGGATTAATAAACGGAATTGTTACTGAAGTTAATATCCCGTTTTCTGTAGGGTATACCCCAATTGTTTCACCTGAAGTTCTTGGAGGCGAAAGTAAAATTATCGGCCCCATGGATACAACTGTATTTCCAATTGAATTGACAAACTTGGGTAATGCAAGAACAAGAGTACAACTTGAAATAACACATATACCTGATGGTTGGTCTGCAATAATAACAAATGAAGTTATTATAGAAGAAGGAGAAGGATCAAAAGCCACAGCATACCTAACTGTTAGACCTCCAAGAGGCGTTGGATATCATGACGATTCAGCCTCAATTGTAATACACTATACTCCTGAAATGGTAGAGCAATCAATGTTTGTTGGAAAAGCTAAATCTATAAACGTATTAGTAGAAAGCAGAGGTATCTCAATTATTGGAATAGAAGTAATAATATTACCAATAATTGTGATTATTGTAGTATTATATCTTATATACTATTACAGATTTAAAAAGAAAATTGGAAAATGAGCTTAAACTCATTTTCCAATTTAATATTATTTAACTAGAGATAAGTTCTCCACTTTGGGGGGGAAAAACGATATTACAGAAAAAAAAAAGATTACTAGTAATATTCATTGTTACCCTACTTTGTTTTAGTTTTATAAATCAATTTTTTATTGTAGATGTTAAGGCTCAAGGACCTGTTGATCCTGGTGATCCTGAAAATCTTTTACAAAGGTTTGGGAAAATACTTACTAGTTTTGCTCAGATAATTAGATTTGCTGCTGAATCAGCAGCGGCTGATCCACCCTATTTTGAGATAAGCTACAACGAAACTGTAACATTAGAAATTGGTATGTTGAATCTTGATACTGGTGAGTTTGAAACAAAGTGGTGGGGTCTTTATGAAGAAAGATTTTTAAAATTCGAAGTAATTGAATATCCTGGTGGGAATGAACATGGTAAATGGTATGTTACTTTTAATCCTCCCACTCTAAAAGTTCAAGAAGGAGTTTCATTAAAAACAAATGCTACTATTTCTTTAAGATCTCCTAGACTTGCTGAAGAATCAATACAAAATGGAATTCTTAAAGTTAGAATTTATGATACTTGGGTATTTGGTGATGTTTATAGACCTAGAGAAGGAGGTTATTTTGACGCATTTGGACTGAGAGCATTGTGGTTTTATTTAGCGTTAACACAAGGTTGGGGAACAGAATTGAGCGGTAGTTCTATAACAGATCCTTATGATGTTGATATTCTTGTTAGGGTAAAGCCTTTTCATTTTGTTACGTTTGATTCAATTCCATATATTGCAGTTAGACCTGATGAGATTGTTTCTATCCCAATAACTCTTCAGAATCTTGGTAATTATAATGATACTTTTAGTTTTAGAGTTGTTAGTGATCATGAAAATATTAGAATTGCTGAGCCGATGAGTATTACTTTAGCTCCTGGTGAAGTTGATAAAGCTTTTTTAGGTGTTTCTGTTCCTCCATCTGTTTTTGATTTTGGAACAATTCATAATATTGAAATTGAAGCTTATTCGATTGATGAGGTTAATAGGACAATTGCATCTAGGACTGTTACTTTGGAGACTAAGGGCGTATATGTTTCTGAGATAAGTGGTTTAGGTATATTTTTCTTTATTTTTATTTTCATAATTCTAGTATTATTTTTAATGATGAGACGTAGGCGTCTTCTTGATAGTATTTGTGGTAAACCTGATAAGCCTTGGGATATTCCTGAGGAAAAGAGGTATTTGGAGAGTCTTAAAAAACGGGATAAAGATAAATATAGTGAAGTTTTGAAGATGATGGAGGATGAGTATCAGTCTGCGCTTTTATGGTATGATAGTTATATTTGTTCGGTTCTTCAGCCTAAGCCTGTTAAAAAGGAAAAAAATAAAAAAGAAAAAGTTGAAAAAATTAAGGCTAAAAAAGTTAAAAAAGAAAAATCTGAAAAGAAGTTATTTTCTTTATTTAAGAAAGAGGAAAAACCTATAGAAGAAAAAATTACAGAGGATAAACAAATTGAGGAAAAATCTGTTGAAGAAAAACCTAAAAAGAAGATTAAAAACTTTTTTAAGAAAACAGATGAAGCTGAAGAAAAAACATCTATTCAAGAAAAACCTATTGAAATAGAAGAAAAAGAGGATTTAAAAATAACTGAAGAACCTTTGATTAAGACAGAGAAAGATTATATTGATAAAAAAGCTCTTGCTGAAAAAGTTAGAAAGGAACGTGCGTTGAAAAAAATTAAACAAGATCAAGATAAACAAAAAAGAAAATTATCAAAATTAAATTTATAAAATGGGGGAAAAAAGAAATTGTCAATAAAAAATAAATCAACAATAATTCTTTTTACTTTGATATTTATTTTAATCATTTCGATGTTGTACCCTACTTCAACTGTTGCAAAAATCAAGGCTAAAGTTGTTTTAGAAATTGATTGGGATTTAGAAGAAACTCAGAAACCTGTAATTCCCAGAGATGAAATTAAAGAATTGGATATCGTTTTAAAATTTCAAGTTGTTACAAATGATTATGTGGGTAAGGGTGTGTTGATAGGTTATTTTGATGCTGGTGCTGCAGCTTTGATCAATATAAATATTATTGAAACTTCTCCCTGGTGTTCAGCAGTTCTAAATCGAACTCGTGTTTCATTATATTTATCTGAATATGATGAGGCCAAAATAAAATTATATATGGCTATTGATGAGACTGCCCCTGCTTATGGTGATGGTTTTATAAAAATTGAAGCAAAATGTCCTTATGGAAGTGTTGGAATTGTTGAAGGTTTTGTGGGTGAATTTGAGCTTCATTTTAGTCCATCGTATCTACCGATTATTAAAACTAATTTACCTGAGATTAATACAAAAAGAATTAGTCCGCAAGAAAAAGCTATTTTCCCTATTGAAATAGAAAATGCTGGTAATGCTAGAACAGAGATTTTATTTGATATTGAGAATGTTCCTGATGGTTGGGGAGCATCTATTACTGATACTGTTATTCTTGATGAGGCTAAAGGATCAAAAGCAATTGCTTATCTTAGGATTATTCCTCCGAATGAACTTGGTTTTCATTATGATGAGGCAAATATTCGTGTTAAAATGACTCCTGTTATGGCAGAAAATCCTGATGAGGTTGGTAATCCTTTATTTGCTACTTTTACTGTTCAAAATAGAGGATCTTCTTCAAGTGGTATTGAGATGGTTGGATTATTAGGAGTTATAGTCCTAATAATTTTATTACTACTTTACCAGTTTGTGATTAAAAAAAGACTTAGAAACTAAGTGATAACTTATTTTCTTCATATATGATAAATTCGAGAATCAATTTCTACTTTTGGAGAGGGGGAAAAAGAATATTCCTAGAAAAAAAAGAATACTAGTAATATTCATTATCACCTTACTTTGTTTTAGTTTTATAAATTATATTTTATCAGGAGATGTTGTTGCCCAAAGAGAGGGAGATCCTGGAGGCCCTAAAGGAATTTTACAAAATTTAGGAGTTATTCTTGCAAGAGATATATTTAAGATAATTCGTTTTGCTGCAGAATCAGCTGCTGCTGATCCACCTGTGATAGAGATCAGCTACAATGAAACAGTAACAGTAGAGGTTGGTATGTTGAATCTAGACACTGGTGAGTTTGAAACAAAGTGGTGGGGGCTTTATGATGAAAGATTCTTGAATTTTGAAGTCGTGGAATATCCTGGTGGTAATGAACATGGGAAATGGTTTGTTACTTTTGATCCACCTGCTGTAAGAGTTCAAGAAGGTGTTGTACTAAAAACAAATGCTTCTATTTCTTTAAGATCTCCTAGATTAGCTGAAGAACCAATACAAAACGGAATTCTAAAGATTAGAATTCATGATACATGGGTATATGGTAGTACTTATTTTGCTGGAGAAAATTATCTTGCAGGATACGACACCCTAATTGAAAAGATTATTGCTTGGTTGTCTTGGTTTGTTATGTCGATAGCGCCAGGAGGGTGGGGGAAAGAAACAAGTGGTCATGCGTTAACTGATCCGTATGATGTTGATATTCTTGTTAAAGTAAAGCCTTTTCATTCAGTTGCATTTGATTCAGTTCCTTATATTGTGGTTAGGCCTGATGAGATTGTTTCTATTCCAATTACTCTGCAAAATCTTGGTAATTATAATGATACTTTTAGTTTTAGAGTTGTTAGCGATCATGATGATATTAGGATTGCTGAGCCGATGAGTATTACTTTGGCTCCGGGTGAAGTAGATAATGCTTTTTTAGGTGTTTCTGTCCCTTCATCAGTATTTGATTTCGGAACTATTCATAATATTGAGCTGGAGGCTTATTCGATTGATGAAGTTAATACGACTATTGCTACGAGGACTGTAACATTGGAATCAAAAGGAGTGTATTTTTCAGAGGTTAGTGGTTTAGGAATTTTTTTCTTTATCTTTATTTTCATTATTTTAGTAATATTTGTTATGATGAGGCGTAGACGTCTTCTTGATGATATTTGTGTTAGACCTGATAAACCTTGGGATATTCCTAAGGAACAAAAATATTTGGAAAGTCTTAAAAAAGAGGATAAAGAAAAATATAATGAAGTTTTGAAAATGATGGAAGATGAGTATAAATCTGCTCTTTTATGGTATGATAGTTATATTAAATCAGCTCTTCAGCCTAAACCAGTGAAAAAAGAAAAGGTTAAAAAAGTTAAAAAAGAAAAACCAAAAAAGAAGATAAAACCTTTTTTTAAGAAGGTAGAAAAACCTGTTGAAGAAAAAACAGTTGAAAAGGAAACAAAAGAAGATTTAAACATAATTGAAGAACCTATAACAAGGAAGGGTAAAGAATTTATTGATAAAAAAGATTTAATGGAGAAACGTAGAAAAGAAAAAGCAATTCATAGAATTAAACAAGCACAAGAAAAACAGAGAAGGAAATTTGGAAGATCTATTTAGATATTCTTTTTTAAATACTTGGTGAAAATCCAAGCCATATAAGGATAAAAATTGTAACCGCAACGATAAATAACATGATCCACACTGTAGCATTCCATCTTACTACTTTTACACCATCTAAAGGACCAAATGGTAATAGATTAAAAACTGCAAAAAGAGCATTTATTAAACAAATAAATCCAAACATTGCACCAATTTGCGTTTCAAAGAAAACAAAATAGTAAAGTGGAAATGTAATAAAGGCAATTATAATATTTGAAAGTGGCCCTGCCATTGCGATTTTTCCTGTTTCGTGATATCTTGATCCGCCCATAAACATAACTGCTCCTGGTGCAGCAAATACTAATCCTGCAAAAACTGATAGCCCTAAAGCTAAAATTAAACCAAGGGGAAACAGCCTGTATTCAGCCCAGAGGCCAAATTTTTGAGCCATGAACTTATGTGACATTTCATGAAAAAAGAAACCTGTAAGAACACCTGCAAATGCATAAGGAATTGAATTAACGATCAAATTTAAATTAGTATTAACAATCAAACCACCGCTTAACCAAAAAGAAAATGCAATTGTAAGTACAAGGACTGATATCAATATATGTGTAGTTTCTATTTTACTAAACTTGCCAGGTTTTCCTGCATCTAAAGTTCCCTTTGGAAAGTACATGTACTCCCTTGGCGGTATGTCATGAAATGAGGTGTAAATCTTTCTCTCCTGCGCCATAGATGATTCTCTCTAATTATTATTTATGGATTGTTTTAGTATAAATAACTATCATCCAGTTAAAAGATTTGCAATATATGGAAACGCAACAATTGTTCCGATCATACTGCCTACATTTGCAAGTGCTACAACCATTAGAAGTCTTATAACTCTGTTATTCCAGAATTCTTTTAAGCTATCAATTTTACTTAGATTTTTGAAGTCCTTTATAACAGGCGTTCTGAGTTTTGCTTCAACGTATCCTGCTACCCATCCTGCAGCAATCGCAGGGTTCAATGATGTTATTGGAGCTGCTACAAAGGCAGTCAATATTGATAGTATATGCCCTCGTGCAATCGCAGTTCCAATTGCTGAACAAATTCCATTGATTAAAAACCAATAAATAAACATCTCAAGTGCAAGATCTAATCCTTTGAAGTAAAAAGCATAAATAATTAATGCTGCAAACAAAACAGGTATTGTATAACCAATTGCTTTCAATATGCTAAAACGTTTTTTTGGAACGTATTCTAATTCTTTTAGGTCAACATCCAGTTTTTTCTTTTCCAAATGTTTTTTAATGCCCTTAATATGTCCCGCGCCCACTACTGCAACGACTTTTTTTCCTTTCTTGCTTTCATTAAGGATTTTTTGGGATATATATTTATCTCGCTCATGGATTAAAACATTTGTAGCACTTGGCGCAATCTTGCCGAATTCCTCCATAAGAGTAGAAATTACATCTTGGTCCATTAGTTTTTCAAGATCCAGTTCCTCAAGTTCTTCCTCACCAAATCCTACTATTGCCTTTAGAAACTCCCAAGAGAGTCTAAACTTCTCTCTAATACCCATTTTACGCCAAGCTCTTTTAAGCGTAATTGAAATATCTCTATCAATTAGTGCCACTTCTAAACCATATTTTTCCGCTTCATTCATCGCTGCTATCATCTCAGAGCCCGGCTCGACACCGTATTCCTTGCCAAGTTTCCTTTGAATGGATGATAAAAATGTTTGTGCAAGCATCAGATAAGAATTATTTGATTTTAAAAGCTGCGTTACAGGAGTATTTTCCCATTTATCCTTTTTTGTTATTGCATCGTATCTTCTTTTACAAAGTTCAACAGCAACAATATCTGGCTTATATTTTTCAATTACCTCTTTAACTTCTTTAACACTATCTTTAGAAATGTGTGCGGTACCAACTAATATGATATTATCATTTATTTTAACTTGCAATTTTATCTCCTTTTAGCCTCGTAATGTTGTATAGCTATATAAAAAAAACATACTTAAATCTCAGCTTCAAAATCTTCTACTGTAGGCTTGAATTTGTCATAAGATTTTATCTTACCTTGCTCTTTTAATATGGCTCTTGTTAGAAGCCAATAAACAAGAGCTAGTGCTCTTCTTCCTTTGTTATTTGTAGGTATCACTAAATCTAGGTATTTAGTCTCATTATTAGTATCGCATAGTCCTACAACAGGTATGCCTGCGTTTTCTGCTTCATGCAACGCTTGTGCATCAGCAAGTGGATCGGTTACAATAAGTAGTTCAGGCTCTAGAAAACCTTTAGCGTTAGGGTTAGTCATGGTGCCAGGTCTAAAACGCCCATCTAAAACCTGTATGCCAGTATGTTCCGCAAGCTTTTTGATTGGTTTTTGCCCATATTGCCTGACAGATACAATTAAAATATTATCGGGATCATATTTTACAAGTAACTTTGCAGCAATCTTTATTCTCTCATCAGTTTTTTTTACATCAATAATGTATAATCCATCGTTTCTAACTTTATATATAAAATCCCTGATATCAGCTGTTTTTTGCCTTGTTCCAATATGAGCACCAGAAGTCATGTAGGTTTCCTCAGGTAGTGACATACCCTCGTCTTCCTTTTTTTCTTCCTTCTTTTTTTTCTCTTCGGCCATTAGTTTTCCTCTTTATGCTATGGTGCCTGGACTCTTTTAACTGTTATTGGTATTGCATCTTCTTTAAACTCATGCATGGCTATGTCTATTGGTGAAATAATACCTTTTGGTATTTTTATAAGAGTAGGAGCTCCCATTGATATTTGTAAAGCCCGAGCTCCAACTATTCGTGCCTTTTCAAATCGAGTATATTCCAAATTAATGCACCATATCTAATAAACGGTAAGAGCACCAAATACTAGAAGCATTTAAAAAGCTTACCCTTAAAACCAGTAGCTCCGAAAGTGGTCTCTAATTTTGTAAAACTAGGCATAAAAACAGATCTTATAAGTATTTCTATCAACTGATTCACTCTGTAAAAAACAAAAATATGGATAAAAAGTGATTAGAAATCAAAAATATTGGGATATAAATCTACTCAAAATTAACTAAAAAAACTGTATAACACATAGGATACTGCACCTGTTATCCTCTTTCAAGGTCAACAGTGTATAATATGGTTCCAAAAAGTTTTGAAGTAACAAGATGCTTATCTCCTACCTGGTCAAAAAGAGCAAGCCAAATAAGAATATCTGTTAATATCCATAGGTTATACAATAGTACTGAGAACATGAAATAGAATAGTCTAATCAGATAATTCTTAGACGTTGTCTTTGGAAGATACGAATGTTTCTTTATCCTGTAGCTCGTTTCTACACCCCATCTTCTCCCGTATTGTAAGAAGAGTCTTTCAGCCAATTTAACATCATTTTCATCATATTCTTCATTGGTTGCAAACGCTCGTTTTACCTTTTTACCATCCTTAAGTTCTTCTTCAACAATAACCAGGTTAAATGTGACATCTTTCATTTCAAAATCAGTAATTACACTTGGTGAAGGAACAATTTCCAATATTTCTTTTACTGTAGTGATCTTTGTAGCAGGCATCAAATACTTAAGATGAAACCGTTGGAATACTTTTATTGCGTTTGAATCAAAGAAACCACGGTCAACATAAACCCATTTTATCTTGATCCGCTGCATTGCATATCTTAATAATTTGCTTAGGATTTGTTCCTTATTATCAAATGGCCCAACAGGTAAAGCAAGAAGTGTAAATCGTTTACCAGATTCAACTATGTTTATTGTGGCGAATTTGTAGCATTTTGTAGTTCCCCGATCTGGTTCTTTACCAACAACCATAGGGCTACTTCGATCCCCATAATAGTACCATTCTGTGAAATCTATGGCAACATCATACTTTTTATGTACATCGAAAATGTTTGACTGGTTTGTCATATTCCAAACAATTTCAAAAAGTGTGATAAACATCTTATGAAGTTGTTTATGATCTTGGTAGTTTTTCAGATGATATAGTAGTGTATCTGCATCAGGGCAACCACATGACCGTAGTTCTCTGAAGGTTTTGTTTCCATTCTCTGCGAAATCCCTGGTTTGCCCCATATGGATCATGAGGTCTAGGAATTGATTCTTGGTATAGACTGTGTTGGGGTTGAGATCTATAAAAGGGCTAAATCTCTTCTTGAATAGTTTACATATCTCCTTTGTTTTCTCATTTTTCTGAAGATATTGATTTCTTTCTTTGGTCTGTTTCTTTGGAATTTCAGGTTCCAAAGTCTTGATGTCTAGAAGGATACCGAATTTTTCTGAGATTTCCTCGATTTTATCCGCTGCAAACTCTAGTATCTCTTTTGTTTCACTATCGAGGATATGGTGAATGAAGTATCCTATGGTTCTTCGATCTGGTGTCTTTGTAAATCCGAGTTTGAATTTTTCAGATGGATGTTTATTCAAATATTTGGTCAGTTTTGTATGAAATTTGATCCCCTTGAGTTTCTGAAATAAAATAAGTTTGAAAAGTGATTCATAGGGGAATTTTATCTTCCTATAATTGATTTTAATGAATGAGTATATATCAAATCTATTTAGAAACTCAGCTATCGCTACATTCTTTTCTGTTTTGAATAGTTCGAATGTGTTATATATCTCCTTTTCAATTTTAGAATTGGAGATATTTTGTTTGCTTGGTGGCATTCAAGGACCTCCTGCCAAAGGGGGAGCTGCAACTCCCACCTTTGGCTATTTATGTCAATTTATATGTCTATTAATATGCATATTATTATGCATATATAAAACTTTGGGGCAATATTTATATATAAATTGAGGTCAAAAATTTTAAATATTAATATGCCTATCTAGTTTTGAAACATATGGGAGAAAAATCCTCATTAACGAAGGCATCTTCAAAAAGTGAATCTTTGAGGGCAACAGTACCAAAAGGAATAGTGAGCTTTCTAAAACTAAAAATCGGTGAAACCCTTGAATGGGAAATGGAGATAAAAGATGGCGAACGTGTTGCTATGGTAAGACCTAAACGAAAAAGATCTCGCTAAACGATAAAATCTAAAAAAGAAAAAGCGTCCTAATGTAAGAGAAAAATTATTTTGCCTTATACTCAGGTTTTATGCAACTCAGTTAGAGTAACATATTGGACTCTATATCGGTCATCAATTCATTACTATTCATGAAGTCTTTCGATGCACCACACTTTTTGATCTAGTGTGACTCTGATTTCGTCTCCTCTTTTCAGTTGTAGTGCTTGTATGCAGTCTTGTGCATCTTCCCAGAGTACCTCTAAAACTTTTTCTTTCCCGTTGTCCAAACGTGTTCTGAGTATCCATGGTCCTATAAATCCAGGAGCGGAAGGTTGCGATCCCTGAAATGTGCCCTCATATTTATCCAATATAATAGGAACGCCTTGATAACCACACTCTTTGCAAGAACATTCCAATTTTTTGTTATTATCGGTTGCCACTTCATCTTTTATTGTTGTCTGACAAAAATTTTTACTACCGCATTGTGGACAAGCAAGAAGTTCCATTTTTCTGTTCCCAGCATAACACAACATTTCTAGTAATTTATATTTTTCCCGTCTAAAACCTAGAAAATTTGTTTTTCAGAATGAAAAAATGATGATTCCGGTTTAATGACCACGCTTTGGAAAAACGGAGACTCACATGCTGTTTGCTAACGAACATTAATCCTGAGTTTCATATACTCCTCTGTTATTTCTACTCTTTGTGGATATTTGCTAAAAAATCCTTCAAAAAATGTTTTAATGAATTTTGTAGATTCTAGGACTGCCATTACCAGTGTAAAACTCTGTTTAGAATCGATGTTTAACTTATACCAGTTTGTTTTCTCAACATATTCTAAAACCTGTTTTACGTCTCTGATGCCTTTATCAAAATACTCTTCTCTATGACCATCTCCAATCGTATAAACCTCATCCCAGAATTTTTTAGATCCTTCTCCAATCTCGGCGAATATCGATTTCCAATGCGCAATATCTATTATTAAATGCTCTTTGTTTGCTAAGTAATCTATATATGTCAAAATATCTTGCAGAGGTGCTTTTTCTGTTGCATCTTCCATGGATTCTAAACAATTAAGTGCCCTTCGAATTATATCTGCCTGTGAAGTATTATATTTTGTTAGATATTTCTTAATAGTTGATATGGATTTTCCGTCTAAAGACACACTTAATCGTTCCATAGTATCCTTTTTTCTTTGATATGTGAGGACTATATAATCTTTTATGTCCACGAATATGAGCATCGATTAAACATGATTAAATATTGTTATGGATTCGCAAATACCTTTTTAACAAACAAGCGAATTTTCGACATGAAATGGTGTTAAACCGTTAAACACAAGAGGTGTTGTATGAAAAAAGAAAAAATCAAATCCCATTTTGTTGGCGTAAGGTTAACAGAAGAGCAGAAAAAGGCTTTATCTAAGTTAGAAAAAACATCTGACCTAAGTAAAACAGATATTTTACTGCGAGGCCTAGAGCTTCTTTCTGAGTATTATTCATTAGGCCTTGATCGCCCTCCACTAAATGTTGAGCTTAAAAAACTTGAAGAAGAAGCAATGCACCATTTCCAGGAATTAAAACGGATCAAACGGAGAGAAGAATCAGTAAGAGAAATGGTGCAAGAGTTGCGAGATGTTGACGAAATTATAGATGAATATAACGGTGATAAAAGCGATCTGATTCAAGTTCTTCTCAAAATTCAGGCTAAGAACCATTGGCTTCCTAAACCTGCTTTAATGTGGGTTTCAGAAAGATTAGATATACCAATGTCTCAGATTCTTAACATCGCCACGTTTTATAAGGCATTCAGCTTGGATCCACAGGGAGAACACCTTGTTAGAGTATGCTTAGGGACCGCTTGCCATGTAAGAGGTGGACCGAAAGTTTTGGATGCAGCAGAGCAATTTTTAGGAGTTAAATCTGGCGAGACAACGTCTGATCTTAAGTTTACTTTAGAGAGTGTGAATTGTCTTGGTTGCTGTGCTTTAGGGCCAGTGATGATGGTGGATGATGCGCATTATGGAAAACTCGATTCATCAAAGATAGGAGAAATCCTTTCAAAATACCGTATGAAAGACGTAGAGCGAAGCGAGGACAAAATGAAGGGAGTAGCTCCAATTATACATGAGAGCAAGCCCCCAAATCGAGGTAGGTGATATACATGAAAAAATTACAATCAACATCAGATATGGAAAAACTCAGAAAGGAACTGCTACAGAAGAAAGATTCTAGCAAGTCATGTATTTCGATATGTTCTGGAACGGGTTGTCATGCATATGGTTGTGAAAAGGTTGTCAGTGCCTTTGAAGAAGAACTTAAAAAACAAAAATTGAAATGCAAGGTAGAGATTAAAAGGACTGGTTGTCACGGGTTCTGTGAGAAAGGCCCTATTGTTGTTATCTACCCTGAGGAGATATGTTATCTTCAGGTAAAAATAGAAGATGTAACGGATATCGTTTCTCAGACAATAAAAGCAGGGAAAATAATTGACCGTTTGCTGTATACTGATCTTAAAACTGGTAAAAAAGTTGTTCATGAGTCTGAAATACCATTTTATAAAAATCAAACGAGACTTATTTTTGGAAACAATCGTAAAATTGAATCTAAAAACATTGGTGACTACATTGCTCTTGATGGTTACAACGCTCTTGTAAAGGCACTTTCTGAAAGGACACCTGAAAAAGTACTAGAGGAGATAAAAAAAGCCAATCTCCGCGGCAGAGGTGGAGGCGGTTTTCCAGCAGGAATAAAATGGGAAAGTGTTCGTAATGCGCTCGGTGAGCCTAAATATGTTATTGTTAACTGCGATGAAGGAGATCCAGGAGCGTATATGGATCGAAGTCTGATGGAAGGGAATCCGCATAGTGTCATTGAAGGGCTCATTATTGGTGCTTATGCAATCGGTTCACATGAAGGATATATCTATGTACGTCAGGAGTATCCTCTTGCTGTGGAGAACACTGAGCTTGCGATAAAACAGGCTGAGGAGTACGGATTGCTTGGTAAAGATATCCTTGGCTCCGGATTTGATTTTACTATCAAGATACATAGAGGTGCTGGTGCATTTGTTTCTGGTGAATCCAGTGCCTTGATGTCAGCAATCGAAGGAAAGGTTGGAGAGCCAAGACCAAAATATATCCATACATCGGAAAAGGGATTGTGGGATAAGCCAACGTGTTTGAACAATGTTGAGACGTGGGCGAATGTTCCGTTTATCATCAACAAAGGAGCAGATTGGTTTAGAAACATGGGGACTGACAATAGCAAAGGAACCAAGATATTTTCGTTGGTCGGAAACGTCAATAATACAGGGCTAGTTGAAGTGCCCATGGGAATCACATTACGAGAGATCATATATGATATCGGCGGTGGCATACCAAACGGGAAAAAGTTTAAAGCAGTGCAAACTGGAGGTCCATCTGGAGGATGCATTCCTGAGAGCCAACTGGATCTCCCCGTAGATTTTGATGAACTTAATAAAGTTGGTTCGATGATGGGTTCTGGCGGTATGATCGTTATGGATGAGGATACCTGCATGGTGGATATTGCTCGGTATTTTGTCAAATTTCTCTCACAGGAATCCTGTGGAAAATGTACACCCTGCAGAGAGGGATTACGCCATATGCTCCGAATTTTAGATGATATTACATCGGGAAAGGCTACAGAAGAAGATATCAAACGTCTTGAAGAGCTCTCTGAGGTTGTCAAAGAAGCATCATTGTGTGCCCTTGGCCAAACCGCTCCGAATCCCGTTCTTAGCACTCTCAAATATTTTAGGGATGAATATGAGGCACATCTCCAAGGTGAATGCCCTGCAAAGGCGTGTAAAGAACTTATCCAATATTATATCGATCCTGAAAAATGTAAAGGCTGCGGTCTTTGCCTTAAGAAATGTCCCGTAGGTGCAATATCTGGTGAGAAAAAAGGCGTTCACACGATTGATGTTGAAAAGTGCATAAAATGTGGAGCATGCTTTGAGGTATGTAACCTCGATGCAGTTTCAAAAATATCTAGTAAAGAGCGTAAGTAAAAGAGTAAACATATAACTAAAAAAGGTTAGAAAGAATGAAGAATATATCATTAACGATTGACGGGAGAAATGTTAAAGCACAGGAGGGAATGACCATTCTTCAGGTTGCTCAGTCCTCTAATATCGAAATCCCTACATTGTGTCACCATGAGTATCTTGAGCCGTATGGTGCATGTCGATTGTGTACTGTAGAGATAATAAAGAATGATAAAACGAAGCTTGTGGCAGCATGTTGTTACCCGGTAGAAGATGGATTAATAGTAAAAACCTCCTCTGAAAGGGTAAATAAAATCCGTAAAATAATTTTAGAGCTATTGCTGCCTTTGGCACCTACTGGACCGTTGTATGCTTTAGCTGAGAAGCATGGTCTGTGTGAGTGTGTCAAAAAGAGCGACGAAGAAAGCGAATGGAGGATGATAAAAGAGTTGCGTTTTCCTGCTGAAAAACCGACCTATTGTACTCTATGTGGCTTATGTGTACGCTACTGTACAGAGATTAAAAAAGGAAATGTAATCGGGTTCATTGGCAGGGGTGTAGACCGTAAGATATCTTTAGTTCCAGAAGAAAACTGTGGCTTTTGCCGCGACTGTGAAAATATTTGCGAAGGAGGTAAATTTTTCTCCCTTCTTGAACTTTAATTTATTTATAATGATTTGATAAAAAGATAATACTAAAAAAGGTGAAAATAATGAAGAATGTATCGTTAACAATTGATGGGAAGAATGTCCAAGCAGAAGAAGGGACGACAGTCATACAGGCAGCTCAACAAGCAGGTATTACTATTCCAAATCTATGTCACGATGACAGGTTTGAGCCCTATGGGGCATGTCGCTTTTGCATGGTAGAAATTGAAAAGAATGGTCGGAAAAAACTTGTTGCATCATGTTGTTATCCTGTGGAAGAAGGATTAGTCGTCGATACAAAGACTGAAAAAGTGGAAAACATTCGAAAGATGCTTATTGAACTATTGTTGGCAGTATCTCCTTCTGGCTCGCATACAGAGTTAGCAAAAGAATATGGTATCAAAGAATCGCGTTTTAAGCTAGAGAGTTCTCCTGAGACTCCTTGTGATTTATGCGGTTTGTGCGTTCGTTATTGCACGGAGATTAAAAAGAAGAATGCTGTGTGTTTTGTCGGTCGTGGTGTCGATCGTACTGTTGCTTTAGTTCCAGTAGCATCTGATGGATGTTCTTCTTGCAGAGAGTGTTTTGATGTTTGTGATGCAGGTAAGATGGTTTATCTAGTGGAAATGTTACAAGAGATTTCATGTCCCCCTTTAAAATCTAAATTTTATCAGAATTTGTAGACAATATAATTTTTAAGAAGAAAGGCATACACTATGCAACTGTAGGCTCGAAACTAGAGAAAGTATTGTCAGCATATTTTGGAAAAACAATCTATATAACAACAAGAAGTATGAAAACAATCAGAGCTCTAAAATAAAAGTGATAGATATTAAGGCAGATATAGAAATAAAGAAGCAATATACTCTGGAGAAAACGCGAACCGAGCAGGGCCAACGCTTTTAACATAAAAATAGATAAAAACTAAAGCTGAAATACACCTTCAAGATGAAAGTGTAGTTAAATAGTTTCTGCCGTTAGGAATCTAACTATTGTAATCTTTATTACTTTCCAACAGGTTATTCTGTCTTTATTATAGGATGATATCTGGGTTTCCACATCCTAGATTTGATATCCTCAATACTATATTCAGCAGTACCTTGTTCTTGTGCGATTTGATGTGTTGTAACAAGAGCTATGTGTGCACTAATTTCTCTGATATTTTTAAACGATGGGTAGATTATTCCCCGGGAAATGAGCTTATCGGGTGTTAGTTCTGATAATGTATAAGCTGATTCTGTGAAAACTTCATCGCTAATATAGTGTCCGCCACTGAGAATCCCACCAAGACCCACACCTGGAAAGATGAAAAAGTTATTTCCTTGACCTATCAAAACATTTCTACCATTATACTGAAAAGGTGCAAAAGGTGAACCTGTGGCAACAATGGCTTTTCCTTTTGTAGCTTTGTAGATTTCCTGTGGCATTGCTTCAGAATTAGAGGTGGGATTTGAAAGAGGTAATATAATTGGATGTTCAGTATTATCGGCCATTGCTTTAAGGATAGTTTCAGTGAAATGACCAGCACATCCTGAGGTTCCGATGAGTACTGTTGGTTGGAAATTTGTAATAACCTCTTGAAGAGCGAGTAGAGAAAAATCTTCTGCATCCCAGCTCTTGTAAACATTTTTTCCCATAGCAAATGGTTTTTTATAATCTTCAACATTCTTTCGCTCCTCTGTGACCAAGCCTTTGCTATCGAGAACTGCAATTTGATTATGTGAAGCCTTTTCTGATAACTTTAATTTAGACTTTAGACAAGCAGCAATCCGACGTGCAATACCAATGCCACCAGCACCTGCACCATAAATGACAAAACGTTGATCTTTAAGTTCTCCATTAAAACATTTCAAAACATTTAGTATCCCTGCAAGGGCAACAGAACCAGTTCCTTGGATGTCATCATTGAAACTAAGCACCTTATATCTATATTTGTCAAGAATTGCAAATGCATTTTGTCTGCTAAAATCCTCCCATTGTATGAGTATATTTGGGAATTTTCCTCTTATCTCATTGATGAATTTATCAATAAACTCTTCATATTCCTCTCCTTGTAGACGACCGGATTTATAACCAAGCTAGTAGGGGTCTTTTAAATCAAGAGGGTTGTCTGTCCCGACATCCAAAGTCAGCGGTATTGTCTCCCATGGCCGTATACCAGCTCCAAGTACATATAAAGCAAGTTTACCAATAGGTATATCTATACCACCGATGCCTTGATCACCTAGTCCAAGTATGCCCTGATTATCAGTGACAACAGCAATAGATGGACGTTTAAAACTGAAATGATCAAACACTGAGCCTACGTTATCAATGTCGAAGGGTGAGAGAAAAATACCTCTAAAACGTGCAGAATCCCTAGAATAAAGTTGCACAGCGTCACCTACTGTAGGCGTATATATTATCGGTATAATGCCTTTCATATATTTGTAGGTGAATGCATAAAAAAGAATCTCGTTTCTGTCTTGAAGATATCTTAGGAAATTATATCTGGCAATACTGATCTCTTTTTTAAGGAGACTAGATTTTTCTGAGTCAAACTCTTTACAGGACTTACAAATCTCAAAAGACTTCCCAAGTCTGATATATCTTTGATATACCTTTTCCACCTGTTGATCAAGAGTTAGAATACGTGGAGGGAGAAGTCCATTAAGACCAAAAAGATTCCTTTCTTCTTTTGTGAAAGCAGTACCTTTATTTAACAGAGGAGCACGGATAACATCGTTCCCTTCTGCATCTGTCACAAACACAATATTGTTATTATCTTCTTTAACATCAAACTGAACTGTCATATCCTCTCACTTTACACAATCCGATTAAATAATGTAACAATATAGATTCTTTCTCCTCAGTAATCTCTTTATCATATCCTTTTCTATTCTCGGCTGTTTCTGAACCTTTACAATCTAAACATCCTTTCCTCTTTCAGTTCATCTACCGTCCTTCTCTTTCTTTTTTGCTCTATAAAATAACCAGGTCAATATGAATATACCTAACGCAACGATACCTAAACCTATTAATGTGTTGCCCATTTTATTTTTCTCTTTTTTTATTCTAAGGATTCCCCTTTTTCATCACAGTTTCTAACTTCTGCTATATCATTTAGTTCCAATCCATAAACCGCAAATGCTTTTCCACATCCAACTCTTTTTTTATTTCTTTCGCTTCTTCAAGAACATCCATCGTAACACCTCATTTTAATCAACATAAAAGATTTAAATTTCTTACTTTTTATATTTCCGCTCCTCCACCGTCACAGTAATATCGTCTTTAAGAAATATCTTCCTTGGAGACGATTTGTGACTTATGGTTATAAACCCTAAAGATTCAAGATAATCAATTACTTGTTTTTTCATATATTTCCCTCCATTTTTTACTCATCAACTGTTTTACTTTAAACTCATAAAATTTAGCTATTAGTTTTTGTTCATTCTTTTTCATTTATATAATCAATTCCTCTTTTTCCTTTCTATATATTTATTTTATTTCAATGGCTATAAAAGGTGATTCGTGTCATTAACCGCCTACATCTTGGGCATATAATTGGAAAATTTGGCATACCCTGTTTTGATATAATGAAATTACAGTTTGGGCAGAGATATCGATTGCTACAAACTTGTGAACCCCTATCGCCTAGCTTCATTCTTGCTCCTCGTCCAAAACCTCGACTTGTCATCTTTATAGTTACTTCATCTCAATGCTTCATTTTTTTATTTCAAGAAAATTATACTACTCTCTTTTTTCTGACATACATATACATTCTTTCGTGCAGTTCTCTTATTCTTTTATCTGTATGTTTTTCATATTTATCCATTTATTTTTCGCCTTCCTCCCAAATTTATCTTTTTTTAATTGTCCAGTTGTATTTTTCAAGAAGTGGACTCATTTCACTTTCAATTCTTTCACGTTCATCTTTTTCACGTCTGTTCTAAAAATTTTCTCTCTCTTCTTTTCGCTTCTTCTTTTTTCCCAGGTTTTTCTCCCCTTTTCCTATGTTTCTCTTCAGCTTTTTCTTCTAGGTGTCTCTTCTCCTTTGCTATTCCACCTTGTAAAACTCGCATTCTAGAATCCATGGCTCTAATCTTTTCCTCAATATGTCTCTTTTTAACGTTAAACTCTGCTTTGGTAATCTTATGGCTTTCACATTTCGCTCTAAGTTCATCGATTTTATCATGATCTTTTTCAATGTTTTTTTCCAAATTTAAAATATTTCTCTCTAATTTCCTAGCAAAACTCATACTGTTTTACCTCCTAAAAACACGTACTTTTTATCTTTCATAATAATTCCTCCAAAAAAGATATGCCAATTCCGATTGGTGTCTATATCGACTCATACTTCTACCTCGTAATTTTTTTAGTAGAAGTCGTCAGCCCAATAATGAGCGGTTCTGGCGGGCGTCATGGCAAAGACGTCATGGCGGACGTCAAGGTGGACTTCATCGCCTACATTATTACAGATATCTACTATGCTATATATTTTTCTATTTTTTATGGTCTTGGATCACAATTGTTTTTAACGCATTAAATTGTCAAAGAACGCTTTTCAAGTTATCTTTTTATACCACTTTTTAACATAGAATCTGATGTCACAAAAACTATCACAAGAATTAATAGAAAAAATTAGAAAAGAAGTAAAGGACGGTAAATCTAAGTATCAAACAGCAAAAGAACTTAACCTTCGTAAGGAGACTGTTTATAGAATTGCAAAAGATCTTCCTAGTCGTCCTTGCGGATGGCCAGGTATCCGGGGAGAAACTCTGGAACTTTTACAGGATATATTAACTAAGGGATATGCAGTATATTCTAATTATAATACAAAACAGAAATACATAACATTGAGGAAGTATTTTCCAACGATTTGTAAGGTTAAAATGTATGGGAAAAATATCTTCTTTCTTGAGGATAAATCAGACCTTGCTGCTAGAGTTTTCCTTGAAAACATCAAGAGAAAGATTATTAGTTATCATGAGTTAAGACAAATAACTAGGGTTTTTGGAACAAGTCTTAGTAGGGAATTCCAAATGAAGCCAAAGTTCATTTGGATTAATTGACCTGTCAATTGACAGGTCAAGATAAGACTTTTATAATCTGTGCGTAGAAGAGTGTGTTTTTAGCATATGATCCGACAGATTTTTTGTTTTTAGCCGGATCCCACATAAGCGACATATTGTCCATTCAGGGGCTGATGAAGATTTGGGAACACATACACTTATCAGAAATTGATTCAGCAACTCATCTACAGTTAATTGTTGACTCCGAGCAATCTGTTTAATTGTCTTCGCGGTCTTCTCCCTAACTGTAATATTTGACCAACCTTTCTCGGGCATAATATAAGGAAATACAAAACGGGAATAAAAAGTTTGACAGGTCAATTGACTGGTCAAGATACACCACTTTTATCATTAACCATATGGTTTTAAATATCATGAGCACTCATTTGGAAATCTCTTAGTACCCAAATTTGACAGTTGACTAAATAAAGGTGTTCTTAGTCACGTTAAATTATGAACCAAATAACGAAACTAAGAACAGAATATGTAAAACCAAACAACAATATATCTTTTCCTATCGGCACTGTTCTCACAGTGCAGAAATATTATGAACATCTTAAATTATCTAAAATATTCAGTAAATTTAAGAAACGAGGAAAAGACATAAACGCCCTCATCGAGTCTTTATTGAGCTATAAACTCACTGAGAATCAGAGTATTACCAAGGCTGCAGATTGGATCAATCGAGATGAAGTGCTAGCTACATTTAAACTTGAGTCCTTTGAACAAAGAACTCTTTACAGGGTACTTGAACTCATTGGTGATAACCGAGAAGAGATCATAGCAGATATTCAGGATGTATTGTTTGAGTTATATGATTTTGAACATACAGACATTAACATGGATTGGACGAGCCTTATCCTTTATGGAGCTAAATGTCCACTTGGCCGATATGGATATAGTCGTGATCATCGTCCAGATAAGAAACAAATAACCTTGGGCATCAGTGAACTATCTCATCCTATCAATATTCCGATAGGTATGACTGTTCGTGAAGGCAATGTCAATGAT
>JAHWGK010000060.1 GCA_020054495.1 Thermoplasmata archaeon
GTTAATGGAAAAAATGCAACACGAAGGCTATGAACGAGGTTCATAACCCTCATGAATTATCATAGAAGAAAAAAAGAAAGGGGCTATTTTATACGCCTAACCTTTGTAATAACCGTTGTAGTATTGGAAACATATTTGGATGGTCCTGCAAGAACTGTAGGAATGGTCTGTTAATTAATTTGTTTCTTGGCATGCTGACTGGAAGTGGGTCAGACCATACACTCTCCAAGCCATAACCATTTCTAGCTTTCACTCGTATTTCGTAGGTACCTTTATCAGGCCATGAATGTGATGTTGTAACTGAGACATCTGAGTTATACTCCCCAGTCCATTCATCAGGTATCATATCGCTGTTCCAATCCCAACCATATTTGATTTGGTCACCTTTAGGGTCAACAGCCTTAGTTGTGTAATTATAAGTTTGCCTTATACCACCAGAGGTTGGACCTGATGGTGTGTCAGGTTTCAATGGACTGTCTGGAGTCGGATAAGACGTTGCAATCATCTCTAAATATATCTTCTTGACTTACACAAGTGGCTGAAGTGCCACCTGCAGTTCCATCGGTATCAAAAATCTGAGGGGGTCCAATTACTTTAATTTCAACATGCATAGTAATATTAGTTTGTGGAATCACCCAACTATTTCCGACAGCTAAAGGAAACTCTATAGATATCAAATCTAGGTCATATGTGATTGTTATCTCAATTTTCCCTGGAACCGAATACGGAATAGGTGGCATGGTTACCATACCGGTCATTGATAGGGTCAACTGAGAAAAACCCATTGTAGATTTTGTTACAATAATATTTCCAGATACTGTATCTAATATAACCCCTACTGAGGGTTCAGATAGAGCTAACTCTCCTACTATATCGCCACCAAAAATAATGTTATATGAACTGCCACTATCATCGATGACGCCGAAGTATCCCTCGTTAAAAGTAATATCAAATAAAATACCTTCCTCCTCAACATGTAATCCTCCAGTATATGTCCAGCTATACCCAACTTCCCAAACCGGCACATCATCATCAAACATAGTTACTTCCGGTCCGTTAGTCATCTGTTTAACATTTATATTTCCAGATGCAGTTAAAAAAGTCGACATTAAAAGCGTACAAACTAAAATACCTATAATTTGTTTATTCATATTTTTACCTCCACCGAATTTTAATACTGTAAAAACAGTTGTACTTAAAATATTTGCGCTTATCTTTTTATCTATTATATAAAATATTGTATACATATATATTATTATTTAGACTTTACAACTAAAACAGAACATGGTGCATTACGAACAACATCTCTTGATACACTGCCAACCATAAACTTGTCAATTCCTTTTGTTCTATCATGATGAGCCATAATGATAAGGTCATTTTCTTTGGCAAATTTTACAATTTCTTCAGCAGGTTTTCCAATAACTAATTGAGTTTCAAGTTTCACTCCAAATTCTTCTCCTATTTTCTTAAATTTTTCTAGAAACTCTTCGACTTCTTTTTTTAACTTTTCTTCAAGAACAACTGATGATATAAATTGATGAGTATCATTAACAGTTATTATTTTCGCATCGATTCCCAGTAGCTTGGCTAATAATGCTCCCTTTTTAACTGCAATTTTTGATATCTCCGTATTATCAACTGGGATAATTATACGATTAAAGCTCTCCGTCATTTTTAACATTTTACTAATGTTTAATCAATAGTTAAATATTTTCGTTGATGGGACGTTTTCTTAAAAACTCCAAAAGACTCTAATTCGATGTTACCTTTTTGGTAAAAAACTGTTATCTATCTACTGTATCAATGTTCGTTTTTCTGTTTAATTGGATGTAGAATAAGAGATATAAAAGGAATATATGTTTTGAACTTTGGTAAAAAAATCTACCCGCTTTAGAAACCCTGTTGAGTTTGCCAAACTTTTTGTTTCAACAAATGTAAATAACAATCGGATCAAAGATGGTAATATATTTCTAAATTTTCAGGAGAGAATTGTTATACTCAAGTAATTTCAAATTCTTGGGAAATTTCTTTATAGGCCTCTCTAAAAGGAACACCGTTTTTAACAAGTTTGTATGCTTTATCTGTAGAAAACAGCTCTTTTGTCATTGCATTTTTACATTTGTTCTTATTTACCTTTAACTGCTCTAAAACTTTTGTGATAATCTCAATTGCATCCTTTGTAATTTCAAATCCATTTATCACAGGTTTTTTTGTTAATTGCACGTCACGATTGTAACCTGAAATAAGATTCGTAGTGATGCTTTTCACTTCAAATTCATAGGATAATATTTGATTATATTTTGCTCTAATAAGTTCTAATACATCTGGATTTTTTTTATGGGGCATAATCGAACTTCCTGTACAAAATTCAGGAGGTAAATCAAAGTAACCAAACTCAGGCATACTAAACAACAATATATCTGATACCATCTTATTAAGATCAAACATTATCTGAGATAATCCATGAAGTATTGTAGATTCAAACTTACCCCTGCTGTTCTGGACATAAAGCGGATTATTCTGTATCTTGCTAAATCCTAGGCATTTTGCTGTTGTTTCCCTATTTATTTTTATTGGCAGACCATAACCCGTGCCAGTTCCTAAGGGTGATTGATCTATAAGTTTGTATATGTCTAGTAGCAATAGTTTGTTGTCATCCATTGATTCAATAAACGCTTCAGTCCACAAACCAACTGAAGATGGCATTGCTTTTCTCATATGTGTATAGCCTGGAATTTCCACAGAACCATATTTTTCTTTGAATGAGGCTAGAGTTTTTACAAGTTTATCTGATAGTTTAACAACAGATTTCATCTCATCTTTATAGTACAGCCTTAAAGCCGTCAGAACTTGATCGTTTCTTGACCTTGCGGTATGAACCTTTTTTCCGCAATCTCCCAACTTTTTGATAAGATAATTTTCTATTGCTGTGTGACAGTCTTCCTCTTCTTGTTTTATGATAAATGCATTGTTGCCATCTAGCGTTATGATCCCGTATAAGGTCATAATTAATTTGTCACATTCTATTTTACTCAGAATTCCAATTTTTTTAAGCATTTTTACATGTGCAATAGATCCAAGACAGTCGTATTTAATGAGCTTTTGATCCAGCAAATAATCATTGCCAACAGTAAACATTTCTATTTGTTTATTTAGTTGATATTTCTTCTCCCAAAGCTTCATCTTTTACACCTTGATTTTTTAAACGTAATCCGACTATTTTTATGAACCCAGCAGCATCTTTTTGGTCATACCCTCCTTCTTCATCCATGCTTGATAATTTTGCATTGTATAGTGAAAATTTAGATTCACGACCTGTTACAATCACATTTCCCTTATACAATGTCATATAAACCTTGCCAGACACATTTTCTTGACTTTTATTTATAGCGGCCATTAAAAAATCCATCTCAGGTGAGTACCAAAAACCGTTGTAGATGAGTTTTGCTATAATCGGTGACATAAGTTCTTTTAAGAGCATGACCTCTTGATCAAGAGTAATACTTTCTATGTCTTTGTGCGCCTTAAAAAGTATAGTTCCTGCAGGTGTCTCGTAAACCCCACGTGATTTTATACCTATAAAACGATTTTCAACGATATCAATTCTTCCAATTCCATTTTCAGATGCAAGCTTGTTTAAATATGTAAATAACTCAAGAGATCCTTTTATCCCTATATTTTCTGTTTGATTTGTAACTGTTATAGGAACGCCTTTTTCAAATTCTATGCATATATCTGTTTCTTTGTCAGGTGCAACTTTTGGAGATACTGTCAGCTTGAACATTTCTGGATCTGGTTTATTGCACGTATCTTCCAAAATCCCAGATTCATAGCTCATATGCATTAGGTTTTCATCTGTGCTGTAAGGTTTTTTTAGACTAACATCAATTTGAATTCCTTCTTTTTTTGCATATTTTATCAAATCAGGCCTACCGTTGAACTGTTTAAGCCATTTTTTGTCCTTCCATGGAGTTATAATTTTGGCATCTGGCATGGATTTCATCCATATGAGTTCAAATCTTACCTGATCGTTACCCTTTCCTGTGCACCCATGTGCTAAAATGTTTGTATTTTCTTTTTTTGCAATTTCGACTTGTTTTTTTGCAATTATTGGCCTTGCAATAGCAGTACCTAAAAGATATTGTCCCTCGTAGATTACGTTTGCTTTAAGTGCTTGAAAAATATAATTTTCAACAAGTTCTTTTTTTAGATTCTCTATATAAACTTTTGATGCACCTGTTTTTAGTGCTTTTTCTTTTATTATATTAAGATCTTCATTTTGTCCAACATCTGCAATATACGCAATTATGTTATAGCCCTTTTTTTCTAGCCATTTTAGCATTACAGACGTATCAAGGCCACCACTGTACGCCAGTATTACTTTTTGTTTCATTTTATCAATTGTAAGTGTTTGTTTAAATTTTTATAAATGCTGCCAAGGGTGAAACACACTACAATATTTTTGTCCGATTTAGAACAAAAGTACGAAACAAAACAATTTTGTTCAAAAAGAAACATTTAATAATGAGAAAAACAAATATCGATATATATGCCTACCACAACTAAATTAACAGAAAAATATCTTTCAGAACATCCAAGCATTAAGGATTGTTTAAAACATGGAATCATCAATTATTCGAAACTATCGAGAAAGATAGCAAAAGAATTAGACATCGCGAAAAAAACAAGTTTTGAGGCTATTCTTATAGCCTGCCGCAGGTTTGAAGTAAAATTAGAGGAAGAAAAAATTCTTGAGAACAAAATACGAGATATACTGAAAAAAAGCGAATTAGAAATTAAAAACAAGATAGTTGTTACAATAATAGATAAGAAAACCTATATCGGGAATCTTATAGAAATAGAAAAAAAGATTCGGAAAACTACCGACGTGTTTTATGCTATTGAAGGAACAAAAGCTTTTACGATAATTATATCAGAAAAATATCTTGAGGATTTACAAACAATATTTGATAAAAACATAATTAAGATTTCAAAGAATCTAGCGATGATTACGATTAAAAGTCCAAAGGATCTAGAAAAGACACCTGGAGTTAATGCGTATATCTTCTCTACTTTCAGTGAGCATGGGATAAATATTATTGAACAAATGAGTTGTTGGACAGATACGATTATTGTTATATCAGAAAACGACATTGGTACTGTTATGAACTTTTTAAAATTCTGATCAAATGAGAATACCTATCCTGTCAGCAATTTTTCATAATACGATGAACTACCTGTTTTGAGTATTTCCAAAATAATCCGTTCGGTTGTTGGACCAATACCATTTATTTTTTTCAAATCTTCTTTTAATAATAAAACAGTTTTTAATACGATTAGGACTACAATAAAAAATATTCTCATCTTTTTCATTTTTCTTTCTTTTTTTAATACTTTCAACATGGTATTGTCAATATTTTTAAACCAGTAAAAACAAAACAATATTTGTTATGTTCATTAAACAATGTAGCAGGTGTGGAAACATTAAAGGTATTAACTATTTCTATCGTAAGGATAGTAAAGATACTTATAGACTTTGTAAGGATTGTCGTAACTATCTTTTCAATAACAAATCACCATATAAGGAATAAAAATACAGTTTGCTAAAAATCTTATCTGTAAGATATTTATGTTTTTTCTTTTTGGACATTTTGACACAGTATCTTTAAATACTAATAATTTGATTAGAATATATTGGAGGGAGGAAAATATGAAGAATAAAATTATAGGTATTTTTGTTTTTATGCTGTTGGTTTTATCAGTTTATACTGTAAGTGCAACCAGTATAAGAATGAAAGATATAAATGTAATTGAAGAAGTCAGTAATAAAGGAGAATCAAATTTAATAATGATTCCCTATGTTCATCATATGGACTATCTTACAGCATATAAATTAAATTCAAGCCAAATGTTTCTTTGCAGAGTGGGAAATTCTGGAGGTTCAACTGAATCATCTCCACCATTTACATTAATAATTGATGTTTACACTTTAAATGTAGAATTTATAACAAATTTATATACTGGTGATTTTGATCCAGTACCAATTGCAGGAGAAATTGATCCAGTTGTCACATGTTGGGATATTGTAGAACCTGCCGGTGTTTATTACGTAGAAGCAAAAGTTCAGTTTTCAGGTTCAGAGTATGAACCTGTATTTTACAGATGGTTTTGCTTTGTTATGCCTAGTGAAGACAGTAAAGTAATGCCATTGAAAGTTTGTTCAACTATCAACACAGATAAAGTGGATATGTGGAAAAATATGGACGTCGGAGTTACTAATAGTAGACCTTTATACAAAACCAATCCAATCTTAGAACATTTTCCATTATTACAAAAACTTCTACTCCTTATAAAATAAGGTTTTAGGAGTTAAAAGATACTATTAACACTTATACTTTTATTCGGATTGTTTATAAAAAATTCTAACGTGTTTTAACATAGTGGTTAAGGGTTTATCATTAGTCGTTTATGTTTGTTTTTTCGTTAATTGTCGTAAATAGTTTAAATTGAAATAAAAATGATATTTATATACTAAAACTTGTTTTGAATTTAAGGTTTTGAGGAAAAAAGGATTAGTATATATCCTTAGTATTCATTAGTCCAAATAACTCTTATTTGACCATCAATATCTATATGTAACCTATCCTCTTCAACACTTGATGCTATATAGGATCCAGTAAACCATAACAAACGTATTTCTGGTGTACCTTGTCCATCATGCTGCCAGAGAAGCTCACCATTTTCTTCCGTATAAACCAAGATTTCAGCTGTTTCATCAAGAAGAAGATACCAATAAAAAACAAACGCATCTGGATTATTTGAACCACTTATTCTTAGAAAAATCATTTTCCACATATTGATTCCAAAAATCCGCGGATAATCATTAAGAGATATAAGCCCATCTATTTCGACATAGCAATCTTTGTATTTTTCTAAAACAGTTGGCTCAATAGATCCTTTGTTTCTAGCAGTTGCGATGGGTAAGGTTGTTAATAATAGCCCTAAAATTATTAAAATTCCAATTATTTTCTTCCTCATTTTAATTCCTCAATAAAGTTATAAAATAACTATATATAAAATTTATAAGTAAAAAAATTGTACAAATTAAAATTATTTGTTACCTTTCTTTAATATATTCAAAAACCTCTTTTTTTTAATACTTTCAACATGGTATTATAATTCTTTTTAAACTTGTAATAACAAAACATTATTTGTTATGTTCATTAAACAATGTAAACGATGTGGAAACCTTAAAGGAATAAACTATTTCTACAGATCAGATGGAGATGGAACTTATAGACTTTGTAAGGATTGTCGTAACTATCTTTTCAAGAACAAGTCACCATATAAGAAGTAAAAATACAGTTTGTATCTTTCTATAAAATTCTAAGTTTATTTTGTGTTGAATTGTTAAATTACAATTAATAACAAAACATTACACTATGATAGTTATGTTAAATGAAGAACTAAAAGAAATACTAGGAAAAGAAATAATTAGTTTCTATTTTGAATGTAAGGATCGTATTGAAAATATTGATAAAATGATATATGAACTAACAGGTGTTTAACACCTTATACTTTTATTTGAAACGTTAATAAAAAATTCTAAGACACTTTCGTATGTAGGTCTATACTATTTCATTAAACAAATACGTTATACTGTTAACGTCTAACCTTTACTACGTTAAATTGAAATAAAAATGATATTTATAAACTAATAGTTGTTTTGAATTATTGAAGGTGTGAGGAGAAAACAACAATGAAAACTAATTATAAGATAGATATTGTAAAATATTTTATAATAATTGGAATAACTCTCTGTGCTATTTCACATCTATTTGCTTGGGGAACGATACAAGTAAATTCAACGGAAGTTAATATCTATAGTTGGGGTATTCATTCAGGTAATGATTGGGGAACTACTATTTATCCTCCAAGTCTTACTATTGTATTTCCAATTGAAGAAATTAATGAACTTTTCGTTCCTTTTGGAATTTGGATTGCAATATTTATTATTGCTATTATGGCAATTATTGTAGGTGTTATAGGACTAGCTACTATATCCACCTTAAAGAAACGTGATTTGTCTGCTGAAACAGGTATATTAACAATAATAATAATCGTTTTGTTTTATTTTTTTATAAATTTCGGTTTCTTCTCAACAGATACAGGTATGTCTTTAAAATCAAGTTTTAGTTGGTCATTTGGATATTTTTTAATGTTAATATCTGGTATAATGTTTTTTATAGCTTTTTTCATAAACAAATATAAAATTGGAACTGAAAATTAAACTAAAATATCATGTTTATCCTAGTTCATAACTAAGTTCTGTTAGTTCACCTATATCCTTATCATGATCTTTTATGTAATATTTCATCATGTGTACTAATTGTTTAGAATAGTTACGTTTTTCTTTTTGCGATATTTCTTCAAGTTGTTCTATTTCTTCTTTTGTAATACTTATTTTAATTGTTGGCATGTTTTCATTAATAATAAACTATAAATATTACATACATACATACATAATATTATGGTAATGATAAAATGCCAACACTGTGAATACGAATGGGACTACAAAGGAATGGCACCATTTTATACCAGTTGCCCAAGATGTCTATATCGAGTAAAGATACCAGAATCCACTAAAGATCCTTGGGTGATCACAGATGAAGAAATAATAGGTAAAAAAGAAGAAAAAGAAGAAGAATAAGAAGGAATAGGATATGGGAATAGAAACTGCACTACAAGAGGCAGGTGAAAAAGGAATAACTGTTTTTGAATACTTCTGGGAAACATATCCGTTGTATGTGGTTCTCATACTACTAGGGTTTGCTATATTGTTGATCTTGGCTTGTTTACCTAGGAAAGTAACTGTTGTTCAACATAAGTATTATCCACAAACACCAATACAACAACCACCACCACAACAACAACCATTACCGCCATTGCCACCGTTACCACCTCGTGAAATCGTTGTTCACCAACCTATACATGAATATGGTTACAAACCAAAGAAAAAACCACGTATGACATTTGAAAACCTTGATATCATTGATAATTGGGGATTTCTAGACTAAAAACCTCTCTTTTTCTTATTTTTTTAAATGAAAGCTATATAAAAAAGAATAATAAATACCTGGATTGTATTTATTTTAAATAATAATATTAAAATCTATATCAATAATTTAATAAATCTACATTACTATACAGATTTACTTCAGGACGCAAAAATATGACCTTAGTACAGGCATCAATAGCTGATAATGGAAAGTCTACTATATTAATTGCAGACCGATTATTGACAACGAGACTTAGTCGAGATTTACCATCTTATGAATTTGAATCACCAATTCAAAAAATTATTTTAAAAGAAAAAGTGGGTGTAGGATTTGCAGGGTCTTCTCTTCATGTAGATATTGCAATATCTAAAATAGTAGATAAAGTTGATTTTGATGAGATTATTTATATAATTTCTGATTATATTTCTACAAAGCGAAAAGAACTAATAGACAAACATATAGAGAGATTAACAGGTGTTGGCTCATCTGAATTTTTTACTAGAACTGATTTGCCTATTCCACAACAAGTTAGGGGAAATATATATGCTAATATTAAAGATTTTGATATTAATTGTCACTGTCTAATCACTGGTTTTGATGAAAAAGGAAAAGCAAGAATAGTTGATATTGATGATAATGGGGATGTTATTGATGCTACTACTTTTGGTGTTCATTCTATTGGTACAGGTTCTCCATTTTCACAAATTTATTTTGACCAATATGGATATGATATAAAGATGAGCACAGAAGAAGCAATACTTTTTGCATTTGAAGCGAAAACATGGGCACAAGCACATACTGGTGTCGGAGTTAGAACAGATATGTTGGTTTTCAAAAAGATAAGTAAAAAAGAAATTGATGTCTTAAGAATTTATGAGAATAGTGAACTTATGGATAAATTAGAAAAAGGATATAAAGATGAAATTGATAAAAGAAAAGAGTTTAGAACAAATCTATTGAAGGAAATATTTGAGGAGAGTAGAAAGGGAAAAAAATGATGCTTATAGATTTTTTACCAAAAGAAAAAAAACTGGAAGACAAAAAAATATATTCAGAGTTGAAGGAAAAAGGGGAAGAATTTTATAATAAATATAAAGATAAAAAATTATTCGTTGATATTTAATTTATTTCTTATTTTGTCACAAATTAAGACAGCGAAAACCGTGTTAATCCTTGACCGCTAATAGTATATAAAGGTAACGTTTTTCAGGGTTTTACACTAATTATTTGCAAATATAACGTTAAAATTAAAAGTATACCCCATAATATAAGGATCAAGACCTGGGAGCAAATTTACCACAGGCTTTACTGGAGGTTTAACTGATGATAAACTTTTTTCATCAGACTTGAGTATTAAAAAATCATTTTTCATATCTAAACAAGGCTTTTGCACTTTTTGACTCACAGACATGTAAATAGGGAACAAGATCATTCCATCCTTTGGATGGGATGAT
>JAHWGK010000061.1 GCA_020054495.1 Thermoplasmata archaeon
ACCAAACGAAGGAACAATGACAATATGCGCACACATTTGGGGCGATTGCGACCAATGGATATCACCAATGGAATTCGACCCAGCACCACAAGGCATACCACAAGAAGCACCCTGTTGCGACGAATGTCCTGAATAAAACCATAAACGGCAATACTTAAAAAAATAAAAATCGTAAAAACGATTTGAGAGAAGAACGGTCTTCTCTCAAACGATATTTTTTAAAATTATTATTTTAAAGTATATAGAACATTATTATAGAACATTGTTTCATATCATTATATAAATAAGCTTAACATGAGTATTTTTTGTAGGATGCACTAGAAAAAATTTTTTGAAAATTAATTCCTACAAATAAAAAAAGGTGAAAAAAAGAGGGATAGAAAATGAAAGAAAAAACTATATCAATTATAGTAGTTTTAACGCTAGTGATTGCCGCTTTAGCAATAGTACCAATAAATGTAAGTGCCCAACCTGCAAACCCAACAGTTACAAAAACTGCATCGCCATCAACAATAAATATTGCAGGCAGTGGAGGAATTGAAGAAACAACTGTAACCATAACGGTCACAGGTGCAGGGAGTGAAGAAACATTAGGAAATCCATTAGATGTTGTCTTTGCAATAGACAGTACTGGAAGTATGGATTGGAATGATCCTAGTGGATTACGAAGAACAGCAGCTAAAAATTTTGTTGATAAAATGGATGCAGCAAGAGACCAAGGTGGAGTTGTAAGCTGGGATAGCCAAATTGACTTTACTTATGGTTTAACTTCTGATTTTCCAACATTAAAATCATATATTGACATGGTGGATGCTTATGGAGATACAAACCTTAATGTTGGTTTATTTAGTGCAATAAATATGCTCGATTTAAATACGCGAATTGGACCTTCTAATGAGACCATTATTTTTTTAAGTGATGGAGATGGAATTTATAATAAGTCAGGTACACCTGAATCACCTGCAGATGATGCTGCAAGTAAGGGCTATGTTGTTTATACCATTGGATTGAAAATAACTCCAGGTAGTCAAGCAGAAACCGATTTAATGGATATTGCGACTACTACAGGTGGACAATATTTTTCTTCACCAGATGCCTCAAGTCTTGATGCAATTTTTAGTTTAATATTTGATGCATTTGTCGAAAATACTATTCCATACAATGTTGATGTGATAGAAGTTACTAAAGGTTATATCATCGATGAAGGATCTTTCAATCCCGCACCAAATAGTGTTGTTACAGTTGCTGATATAACCACAATTACTTGGCTTAACATTGGAATGTTAAATGATGGAAATCCAGATTTATCTCCTGATGAAACAGTTATTTTATCATTTAATGCAAAAAGTAATCAAAAAGGTAATAATCTAGAGGTAGATGTTTTTGGAGAGGCAATAATAAATTTCGAAGATTATCAAGGAGGCAATCCAGCATCAGTCGATATTCCACAGGCCTTTATAACAGTTATAGATCCATCTGATGAACCTTGTGAATGTTGCTGGGATGATCACAACTGTGTTGGCCCTGTTAATACAATTGCAAATGTTGTTGGCACAGGTAGCGGTGGCGATAGTGGTGGTGGAGACACTTTAATAGATGGTGCACCCATTATCAAATGTAAATGGGAATATGACCAGAACATCTTACTAAAGGGATTTGACCCATGCTGCATACCTGACTGTGTTTATCACGATGCATGCCCATTTGAACCAGGTTTACAAGTAAAACCAGTACTAGGTGAAGATGTAACAGTTGGTTACTATGCAATTGTAACCGACCCACAAGGTGTAGGACACATAGATCACGTCTACGCTGACGTATGGCATCCAAATGGTGAATTCAAATACCAATTTGAACTCTTCCCAATAGGACTCAGTGGAGAAGCCTATGACAAAACCCAAGCACTAGATACATGGAACCATGTTATAACTTGCCATGCAGATCTTATCACTTATGGTGAATGGGAAAGACCAGAAGGGTGGACAAAAGACCAAGACATCCTCGACGAGTTAGAGGAAGAGGACGCCTACCTATATTACGGAGAGCGCGTAATCAGTTACTGTCAGCCAGCTGGCGAATACACCGTTGGTATTATCGCTTACGATGGTCTTGACATGTGGTGTGAATATCTAATGAACAAATTCTGGTACATACCAACAGCAGCAGTAGAAATCGACTTTGATACAGTTAACTATGATGATGTAGTCGAGAGTGTCTGGCAACAAGTCGGCGGAGACAAATATATGGACACTCCACTCTTACCTACCGTTAAAAACATTGGTAACGTCCCAGTTTACTTCACAATAACACAAGATGACATGGGCTTCGGAAAAACAGGAGACCTATGGAACGTCGAATACAAAGCCAGACTAGGCAAAGACGGAGATTTCACCCTACCATACAAACCAAACGATGAAGCCATAATACCAGGATTCCTAGGAATGTGTATCGAGGAAAAATTTGATTTCTTAATACACGTGATCAAAGGATTCCCAGATGGAATTCCAAACGAAGGAACAATGACAATATGCGCACACATCCATGGAAATCAAGACGATTGGATCTCACCAATGGAATTTGACCCAGCACCACTCGGCATAGACCAAAACATCTTACTACCCCCATAAAGAAACATTGTTTAAAAGGATATAAAATCGTAAAAACGATTTGGGAGAAGAACAGTCTTCTCTCAAATAATATTTTTTTTAAATTAACTAGAAATTTTAGTATTACATCATTTTTTATAGTTTAAATATAATAATATTTAACAAAAAAGTTAAAATATAAGAACTCTTATCTTGTTATCAATTAATATATGCTATACTTTAATAAAAACGAGGGAATATTATGAAATCCTATGGAAAAATAGTTAAAATAGTCGTATTACTTTTATTTATCCTTATATTACCAGTTAGTAACTTACAAGCAAGTGAATCTTCCCACCCTGTTATTGGACCAACCTACCTAGGAATGAATAATGTCTTAAAAGGCACCGAAATCCAACGAACGATTTTTATAGATAATACTGACGAGCTTGATCATATTGTAAATCTTAGTTTTATAGGAGATATTGAAAGCTGGGTAACATTCCATGAAATGAGCAATACAACAATTCCAATAACCTCAATTCGTGTAAATAAAAGTAGTTACATTCCAATAGTTTTAAAGGTTACAGTACCAGAGGATGCTGCAAACAGAGTTTACTATGGTAACATTTCTGCAATATTTGAAAGCGTTGAAGTGAACGAAACAGGCGCTCATGTAAAATTAGAATCACACGCAATAGTAAGATTAGACGTAGTTGGTGACCAAATCCTAAATGTATCAGTTGAACGTATTACTATTGAGGATGTTGAAATTAAATTTAATGCTAAAATTATTGTGGAATTTGAAAATACAGGGAATGTTGTAGCTGAACCCCTCGTTGAAGTTACATTTAATAGAGTTGGTACTGAAAACACTGGAGACCTATTTTTATCTTCTGAAGAGTTCTCTTTTAATGAAATAAAGCCAGGAGAGCTGGGAACATATTTAATGTGGTGGAATACAAGCAAAGCTCAACTAGTCCAGTATGGCACATATGAAGCTCATTTAAACATAAGCCTAAGTGGAATAATTGTAAAGGAAGAAACCATTACTTTCAAAATCTTTGAGGCAGAGAGTCTATTAAGAAAGGGGGAAATTGGAGAGATTAGACATGTAGGAGATTTGAAAAAAGGAGAAATTGTGTATATTCTTACTAACTTTACAAATACTGGGGAAATTGATATCGATGCGCAATTCTTTGCAAATATTTATCTTGACGGAAATTTACTATATGGTTATGATGATACAAAAAGCCCAATAGTTAATGTTCCACAATATGATAAGGCAACTTTTGAATCTTCTATGCTTATTAAAGAAGACGGGGAATATGTTGTTGAATGTTATGTTCATTATAATGATGTTTTAAATTATATAAAGGGGGACACTGAAACTCTGCAACTAAAATTTACAGTTGGAGCAGTATCTTCTTTGGAGATCAACCCGTTCATATTAATACCAATATTAATAGCTGCAATAGTAGTCATTCTATTTTTAACACGACGAAAGAGACTTGCAAAATCAGTTAGTAAAAAAACATCATTGAAATCTTTAAATAAAAAAAGGGTTAAACCTAAAAAAGTAGTCAAAGACAAAAAAGTTAAGGTAAAACCAGTAAAAGAATCAAAAAGACGTATTCACTTTGGTAGAAACAAAGAAAAATCACCATTTAAAACTAAACAAGATGTTGCACCGAAAAAAAGTAGAAAAAAGGCTAAAAAGAAAAAATCTAAAGGGGCTAGTATTAGTAAAAAAGTCGATGAAATCATCAAAAACAAGGATAAATCGAAAAAAAAATAATTTTTCGGTAATGGAGTATAAATCTATATGAGCCAGAAGATGATAAAAGTGAGATTAAAACTCATATCTTCTTTTTTTATCATTATAATATTTTTTCTATCATCTTGCTCAGCGGTTATATTATTAGATGACTTCACATCCACAACATTAACAACACTACCAAAGGAACTCCATGAATCACCTTCAATTGCGCTTTGGGAACAAAATGTCCATGTTGTATGGAATACACAGGATTTTGAAAATAGTACAGTATACTATAAAAAAAGTGTTAATAACGGAAAAACCTGGGAGAATATAACAAAACTAAGCTATAACACAACATCAGCCTATTATCCACAGGTAGCTGTTAACGAAAACACTGTTCATGTTGTGTGGACTGATTACCGGGATTACAATTCAGAAATCTACTACAAAAAAAGTACAAATAATGGAGGAACATGGGATACAGCTCAAAGATTAACTTTTGACAGCCCTATTAAAAACAACATTTATGATATTGTCATTGTTGCAGATGGCGATAATGTATATTTATCATGGAAAGACTATCGAGCAGTATCCTCTGAAATATTTTTCAAGAAAAGTACTGACAACGGAGAAACATGGACTGATAACCACCGGTTGACAAATGATTATACACCATCTTACTATCCATCTTTAGCAGTAGATGGTAACCATCTATACTTAGCATTTCAAGATGGGGGATTAAATCCTGACATCTGTTTTTTAAAAAGTGATTCTAACGGCGATGAATGGAGTGAAAAAGCATATATAATTGAAACCGAAAAAGCTTCAAAAAAACCTATCATTGCAGTCTCAGGAAATAAACTATATCTCGTTTGGCAGGATGACAGAACGGGTAATAGTGAGATATATTTTAAGAAGAGCAATGACCATGGAGAAACATGGGGAGAAACACAGCAATTAACCTATAATTCAACCAGCTGTATCAGCCCAGATATCTACACGTATAATGAAAATATAATAGTTGTCTGGCACGATATGATCAATGAAACTTTTTGGATCAGCTATAAAATTAGCAGGGATTATGGAGAAACCTGGACTGAACGCAAGCAATTAACTTCAGATACTGATTGTTACTCTGTTAATATGGTTGGGGAGTCTGATAATGTCCATATCATCTACCAGGAACATTATAGCGGAAATTGGGCAGATATCTGGCATATAGGAAATCATAGTCGAATTCCTCCGCCTATCACACCAGAGCCTCCACAAAACACGTCTAATGAAACCCCTGGTTTTCAATTTACCTTTCTTTTATCAATAATCTTTATTTTGGTGTTTACCATTCAAATTACTTCAAAAAGGAAAAAGAAGGATAATTAAATGCAACGGAAATCAACTATAGGAATATTAGTTATTGCAATACTTGTAATAGGAATTGTTGTCTTTTTTACTATAGCAAACGAGTCAAATGAAACAATCAATAAAAAAACTTATAAGGTAAATGACGAACATGATAATGGAAGAACATTTACAGTTGAAAATAGCGAATTAGGATATGGAAACGAGAACGGCAGTTGGGTATTGTTACAACTATCTTCGAGTTATAGCTTTGGAGTAAAATTTGACGACATTGATATCCATCAAGGCGCAATAATCAAAACAGCTTATATTGAACTTTTTAGTGTAGGTACACCTTTTAATAGATATCCTAACTGTAAAATCTATTGTGATGATACTGATAATGCTGTCAACTTTTATGAAATCGGTGTGTTAGATATATGCGGAAGAAAATATACAGACAACTACACTGGATGGAATAGCACTGTCGAATATGATAAGTGGGAAAAAACACCATCATTAGTTAAACCAATTCAAGAGATAGTAAATAGGAATAACTGGAAATCTGGGAATAAAATAGCTTTTCTTTTTGTCTCAGAAGGATTACTAGGATATAGAGCGACTTTTCAGAATTTCGAGAATGGCTATCCTGCAAAATTATATGTTGAATGGACCTAAAATATAAAAAAACACCAATTTTACCTCGCAATATTGGTGTTTTTTAACAATAGTAAAATATATAATATATTATATTATAACTTATACGATTTAAATAGGTAACTTACCTTAAATAAAAGACTTTAAATAGTTAAAAAATGAGTAAGGAGGAGCAAAAATGTTTACACAAAAATATAAGAAAAATAAATCAAAAATTATTTCAATTATAGCTATCCTACTCTTAGTAATCTCATTAGTTGTAATCAACAGTCATGCAGCAAATAATCCACAGCCGCAATGGATTAGAATTTATGATACGTACAAAACTGACAAAGCCTTTGCAGTAACAACAGATTCCTATAACAATATAATTGTAACAGGAGTCTCAAGGATCACTGATGACAAATCATATACCATTAAGTACAACACAGATGGCACCAAAATCCTTGACATCACCGCCGATACTCCTTTTGAAAGCAAAACCTATGATGTAGCAGTGGATTCACAGGATAATATAATACTTGCAGGAGGCGTTTATAACGCCCAAGGTAACTATGATTATTATATAGCAAAATATAGTTCTAATGGAAACGAACTATGGACTCAAAGCTATGACAGCGGCTTCAAAGACATGGCGTATGGGATTGCAGTTGATTCAAATGACAATATTATTGTAACAGGCGAAGCAGCAAATAAATATTATACAATCAAGTTTGACAATAGCGGTACAGAACTATGGAGTAAAACATACAACACTTTTCAAGAAAATTGTGCCAGATCTGTTGCTGTTGATGAAAATGATAACATTATAGTTACAGGATATGTTTATACAGGTACCACAAGAGATTGGTATACCATAAAATATAATTCAAATGGACAAGAGTTATGGAGTAAAACATTTAGCAATGGAAATTTCAATCGCCCAAATGGTGTAACTACATGCCCAGACAACAGTATAATCGTTGTTGGAACAGTCTATTGGGGAACTGACTCAGATATATATATCATCAAATACGATGAAACTGGTATGGAACTCTGGAGCAGATCATACGATTACAGTATAGGGGATACCGCAACAGATGTTGCTACTAATGCAGTTAATGATATTATTGTTAGCGGATCTGCTTATGAAACAGGTCAAAGTAAGAATTATGCACTTATAAAATATGATTCAAATGGGAATTACGTATGGTCAACATTTTTTGATAGATATTATGGTGACGATTATGGATTTGGGGTTGCAGTTGACACTCTTAACAACATAATTATCACTGGTTTTTCAAGACATGACCATAACCCATATGATTATTTAACAATAAAATATAAAGATACAATAACCCAAGATACTCAGAATCCTGTTATATCAAATGTAAATGATCAACCTGATCCACAACAGTCAGGCGGCTATGTTAATATCTCATGTGAGGCAACAGATAATATTGGAATAAGCTCTGTGAAAGCCTATATTACAGATCCTGATGGTTTTAGTTATAACGCACCTATGATCAGTAATGGAATCTATTACCTAAACACAACATACACAATTGTTGGCACTTATAATTATTACATCAAAGCATTTGATACAAGTAATAATCAAATAACATCTGCGACATACTCATTTACAATTACCGCTTTACCAGATAATCCACCATATCAACCAGATAACCCAAGTCCACCTAATGGTGCTACAAGTATAGATATCAACGTTGCTCTTAGCTGGACCGGCGGAGACCCTGATCCAGAGGACACGGTTACCTATGATGTCTACTTTGGAACTTCAACGACACCATCCAAAGTTGTCGGTAATCAATCTGAAACAATGTATCAGCCTTGGGTCATGAATCTTAATACAACATATTACTGGCAGATTATTGCATGGGATAACCATGGTGTATCAACTCAAGGACCGATATGGATTTTTACTACAACATTAACTCCAAATATTCCACCTAACACCCCAGAAATACCAGATGGCCAAACATTAGGTCACATTAATGTTCTATATGATTATAGCACTTCAACAATTGATGTTGATGGTGATAATGTATCCTACGGTTGGGACTGGGATGGGGATCTAGTTGTTGATGAATGGAGCGCTTGGTATAATTCTGGTGAAACCTGTACGATGTCTCATTCATGGGACGAACCAGGTATTTATGATGTGCAAGTAAAAGCTAGGGATGTACATCTTGCTGAAAACAAAACATGGTCTAATATATTGAGTGTCACTATAGGAAACAATGCGCCAAACGAACCAATCAACCCATCACCAAGTAATGGTGCGACTGATGTAAACATAAACCCCCTTATTAGTGCAAATGTTTCTGATCCAGATGGAAATTCACTAACTGTCTTATTCTACAACGCTTTTGATGACAGTTTAATCAATTCTGTAATTGTACCAAACGGTAGTATTGCTTCAGTTACATGGTCGGATTTAAGCTACAACACTACATATAATTGGTATGTTATTGTTAACGATTCTCTCTTAGAAAACATCTCTGATACTTGGAGTTTTAAAACAATTATTGATAATGGCCAAGCTGGTGGTGGCGATCCTCCTCCAAATGGTGACGGTGGTGACACTCCCACAGGTAGTGAGAGCTCAAACGCCATACCAACAGCAGATACAAACGGACCTTACTATGGATTCCCAGATATTGAATTAGAGTTTGATGGTTCTAATAGTTATGACAACGATGAGAACGGAGAAAGTATTAAACAATACGACTGGAAATTCTTCGATGGAGATGATTGGCATAATGATCTAGGCCCTAAACCTAAATACACTTATACAGAAGGTGGTGAATTTACAGTAACTTTACGTGTTCACGACGATGAAAGCAGTACAGCTACAGACACAACCACGGCAATCATCCAAGGGTTAAATAACCCACCATCCGAACCGATAGTTAGCGGAACTACATCAGGAGAGAAAAATACAAACTATGTTTATACAGCTTTATCAACCGATCCAGATGATGATAAAATACGTTACATATTTGATTGGGATGATATAACACTCGATACAATAACAGATTATGAAGCAAATAACACCCCTGCAGATGCTGCACATTTATGGCTTTCTGCTGGTGCTTATAATGTAAAAGTATTTGCTGAAGATGAACACAATGCAACATCTGGAACTGTTGAGCTTATGGTTACTATAGATGTAAATATAAAGTATATTGAGGGCGATGGAGTTAGCGGATACCTCATTGACTATGGTAAAGATGGAACCTATGAAACATTCTACAACAACAAAACCGGAAATGAAAGTATTGTCGAGAAACAGGAAAGCGGAACTTACCTCTTAGACTGTGATGAAGATGGGCAATGGGATCATGAATACGACCCCGAAACAGATACTCTTACAAAATACCCCAAAGATGAGGAGAAACAACCAGCAGAAGAAGGAACAAACTATATTAAATGGTATTTGTTAGGCTTTTTACTATTGATCATTACATTGTTCATTTTTTACTTTGCAGCAAAGAAGAAAAAGATGCATGAGAAAACCAAAAAATAAAAATAATAATATCCTCTTTTTATCTTCTTTATTATATATTTTATATATAGCAATATATTTATATAGATGGATATATTTATGTTACTGACTTATGATGGTAAAAAAGGATATAAATCTTATTAATAATAAACTATTAACTGTTATAATTACAGCAATAATGATTATAGTCTTATTCTCACCTTTACTCCATATGGTTAGTGCTGAACAAGAGCCTCCATCAAGCTTTACAGCAACAGCTACTAGCAGGTTTAGTATTTATCTAACATGGACAAACTCAGAGCAAAACAATACCTATATCGAATGGAACAGCTCACAAACATGGAATCTGGGTGAAGGGTTTTCAATTTATAACGGAAACAATACAAATTATAATCATGTCAACTTAGACCCAGGAACACCATATTACTACCAGGCATGGAGTTACAACACAACAAATAACTCTTTCAGCTCAACCTACTTAAGTGACCAAACGACAACATTTTCAAATAATATACCAAGTTTTGGAACTCCATCTCCAAATAATGGAGCT
>JAHWGK010000062.1 GCA_020054495.1 Thermoplasmata archaeon
TTGTGGAAGAGACAAGGTAACATCTGAAGTATTATTCGTTACTGTAACTTGATTTGCTGTACCTTGTATAGATCTTAGTTCAAGATTGTTTGATACTTCATTTTTATAAATTTTACCCAAACCAGTACCAACATTAAGGGCACCTGTAATAGTACCAGATGCAGAGTTTTGATATATATCATATACCAATGTTGATGTATTCCAAATATAAGAGTCTTGAGTGTCTAAAATATAATAAATTGTATTTGGCAATCCTACAGCTGGAAGATTAACAAATGTATCAATTTTTACTACATTCTTATATACATTAGGATTTACGGTATCAATGTATGAAACTCTAGAAGTTGTTGAATTAATAGCTGACATTATATTAATTCATACAGAAAATAAATTATTTCAGTTTATTGTTAAATTCTTTTATTGCTTTCAATGTAGCCTGTGCAATAAGTCGTTTAAGATCTGCTTTCAAGGCGTCTTTAAATCTGTTTGCTTCTTGCATAGATGCTTTTTTTGTTGTTCCTGTTCTCCTTTCCATTTTCTTAACTTGAGTACCAGCTTTATTTGTATTTGCACGGAATTTTACGCGTTCTTTACTTAGGTCTGCACGTATCTTAGCCATTGAATCTCCTACTTTGGCTCCCATCTGTTTAATCATTTTATCGGTTTCTTTTCCTACTTTATGTACAGGCGATCCAACCTTACGCTTAAATTTTGTTTGTTTCTTACCTCCCTGCGTCCCTGAAGAAATTTGATGTTTATCAGGTTTGTAGTTCGGGTCATCAATAAACTTGGGGTGAGCTATTGATAGTAGCGGACCTGATCCACCATACATGGCGCTACTCGTCCCAGAGGGATGGGTTCCTCCTCTCATCACTGCATTATGATGTACTCTTTTCTTAGGTTCTGGTGCTTTAAATCCTCCTATATATTCTAAATCCATATATTATAATTAAAGAAAAAAATATTAAACAATATTTATTAATTTAAAAAAATACATCAATAAAAGTTTGCATTTTTTAATAATATTTTTTATTGTTATTAATATAAATCAACGGTAAAATACACTCATTATTTATTAATTTTTTTTATTATTATTTATTATGCATTATTATATTTAATTTCAACCGTGAATGTACATAATTCATTTTGTTTCAAGTAATAAGGAATAACGATATTATTTTTCATGCGTAAATATAGCCCTACCGTAAAGTTATCTTTAGAATTATTTTCAGTGTAGAAATTGACCCATAAGCTATCATTTTCATTGACATACTCATAAAAATTATAGACACCAGCGAAATTTGCAGTGCTAATATCATAAGTTAATATACTAGCTTCAAAGATGCCTGTTATAGCATTTGATAATAAAGCGCCTTCGTCAATAAAGTTTATAGGTGTTATATTTGAATCTTCGCTTCTAAAAATTAGCTGTGTAAAAGGATAAATAGTATCATAAAAGTTTGCATCAACTTCATTATATGTATTACCGCTTATTTGTACTGTTGTTGGATCGAAAACAATACGATGTAAATCATCATTAATTTGTATATTTTTGAATGGTAGAAGTTCAATAAGACTAGGGCTTAATTCTATATACCAGTCAGCCTCATTTTGTATGAAAAATTGAAAATATCCGTCTTTATTTTGCCATAATATAGGATTTGGCGGATTGGCTGAAGCTCCAGCATGAGAACTATAAGCTGAATTGATTGCATCCGTAATAAGTGATAAAAAATGCGTGAAGTCATAATAATAGTAATAATCATTGTTGTAATATACATTATCATCTAAAATTGGACCTGATGGTTCAACTGTGCCAAAATTTATAAGTTGTTGTCGTAAAAATACTGTTTCGCAATCATTACCGCCAACATCTCTAAGAGTAATATAATATTTCAATGAATTAGCAGTAAGTGAATTATCTATAAATCCGTCAGATGCACCGCCTGTTGTAATATTAAAATAATCTGATGATGTAACACGCTCAGGTATAAACTGTGGTGTAGCAGTGAGATTATTGACATAAAATTTCTGAATACGAATCTTTTTATTTTCTAAATTATTTTTCATAATAGGCGGTTTAGCTATCTTAAATGATGCGTGGCTTTTCTCAGCGTTCCCATTACGAAAGTAATAATTAAAGGTTTCTCTAAACTCCATTATATATTATTGGTAGAGATAAAATTATGTCGTTAATTCTAATATAAATTTATCATATGATTTATGTTTTTTCTTACCATTTTCTAAAAACTTATATATATCATCTACCCCAAGACCTAATTTATTTAAAGTACATAATACTAAACCGTACCTACCACATATTGATGTGTCTTCACCTTGCATTTTCTTTTTATTGATAAACACATTTTTAACGCCTCCTTTTTTTAAAGCTGGTAACATGTATTTACAATAAAAGTCAGGATGTTCCCCGAAACTGTCCATAAAGAAGACGTTTTTATTTCTATCCCTAATAATTGAGTACCAATGACCGATTAGTTCATTAGGGTATCGATGAAAGACTATAACATGTCCTCTATCCTTAAAAATATCTTCTGCGGACGTATTAGGGCTTATATTTTCATCAGCAATAATATTGGCACCTTTCTTATCAAACTTTATTATGGCTTTGTGTAAATCTGTATTGCTTAATGCATCATTAATATATTGCATAATATCTATATTAATGTTTTAGAAAAATAATTTATTAAAAACACTTTTACATACGACTAGAACGGGCAGAAGGACGACCCACGCGACGCTTACCCATGCCAATTGATGAAAGACCTTGAGATGCTAAGCCTGTATAATCTCCAATTTTACCAAGGGCACCCTCTCGTCCTTTTGTAAGTCCATGAATAGCACGGGTAGCTGATGCAACTGCTGGGAGAGCCTTTTTAACAGTGTTGAGAACATCACCAAGGAAAGAACCGCCAACATATTGCAATTCATGATTAACATTATTAGAAGAATTGTTTCTAGCATAGAATGCACTAAGCTTTGAAGCCAGACTGTCAACGTTATTAAAATAATCATATTCGATTCTTTCATCAGCCATGGGACCGTCACCGTCCATAGGAATTGAACGAACCCGCTTAGTGCATAGGTAGACGTGAGGCGTGCATGTAATTTTAGGATCTGTTGCAATTTCGGTATTTTTCGCGAATTGATCGTTAAGATACCAGTCAATATCCATAACAAGAGATTTATAATGATTTGATCCATAATTCCATTCAGGAATAGTAACAACATTTGCTTGAGAAATTGGACGCCAATTGAGACGAGCAGTAGGGATAATGAAGAACGGAAGACCGATTGTGTCAGTTGGCTTCATCCAGTATTGGTCACGACTAGCACCAGTAAGTGTAGCAGTTGATATAGTATTAAAATTTTGATTTAATCCATTCCATACAGAAGAAGCGGTGTCAACTGAATGAGAGCCTGTAGTTTTATCAATAGAAGTTGCCCCATCCTTTGTGATTTGAAGACCAAGCAAAACATCGCGCAATTCATCATTACCCATCACATCAAGAGTCATATCAACGATTTCACGCCATGATAAATTGGTACCTAACATACAATCAGTTTGACTACCATAATGTAATGTCACATTCTGAATAGGGTTAAGTACATATGTAGCAAGTTGTGATCTTGAATTATTCCGTGCGGGGTGAGCTTGTACAAGGGCTGAATTTTTAGCCATACTTGTTGATATAAAACCAATGATATAAGGCGGGAGAGATGAAAGATTAGATGTAACAATATTAGAATTTTGAAGACTGGTATCAGACTTATCTCTAATTACTTCTTGCGTATTTTGACTTGACATATCATAGTAAAGAACATGTTGATAAGGATTTACATATGTTTTCAAGGTATCAAAAGTATAAAAGAAAAGGTTTGCGTCTTCAAAACTTGTGCTTGTAACTGTAGGTGTATATAATGTACGACCTCCGACAGTATCACCAACAGCGTTTGAAACTCTCCAAAGCTGATTTTTGAACATATGAGCATAATAATCAGGGTCAAAATTCATTGTAATATTGACTGGATAAGCTCCGACATAGTAGCTCTTTGAATAAGGGTTCTTTGTGTATGGGTTTGAAAGAGACGGTGAAATAATGTACTCGTGAATAGTAAATTCAACAACTTGCGTTAATGTATTGACAGCGACTGTTGGGGGGTTAGTATCGGGATCTGCAACCGTATATGTAGTTGAGTAATAAACATTGCCTCCAACCTTGGGCACATATGCATTACCAAATCTAGCATCTTTTTCAGCTGACAAGGTTACGCCCGTTTGTGTGGTAGTAAATGTAACCTTGTCAATTGTGATGTATTGGTTTTTAATTGCTAATTCTCGGCTGTTAAGCTCTTTAGTTCTGTTAGTAAGTCCGTTTTCCACTCCTACATCAGCGGTATCAATAGTTAATGTATTGTAATCTTCACGGCTGATAATACCACGTCCATAAATATCATCAAGTTGAGCAATACCTACCTCTTTAAAGGGTAAAATTCCCTCCTTCTTCAACTTATCTTGATCAAATTGTGATGACAAAATATCAATAAGTTGCGGGTTACGTTGTTCCTCAGACCATTGCTTATTTTGAATATTAAAATTGAGTTGATTTATCAGCTTATTTACTGCGAACGGTTCAACTCCGCTATGAACATGAGACCAAAGATAAGGCGGGGTACCAAGTGGAAGATTATATGTAGCACCTCCGAGATTTCCTGATGCTACTGTTTCACCTGTTAGTTCTATCTTACATTTAAGATCAACACGTACCGAAGAATCCATAAAACGATTAGTATTTACAGATTGGAAAGACGCACCAGAGCTTGAAAGGTTTGTTTTAGGGGTTTTAAGCCAGATCTTATATTGATCAGGCATTTCAACATTAAGATTGAATTGATCTGTAGATATGATGCCTCGAGTTTCCTTATTTTCGTGAAGGACTGGTTCAACATTTACTGATGAAGTCATTATTATATTAATTGCTAGAGAAAATTATTTTTAAAATTAATATTTCTTAATTAACCTATCCGTAATAACAGTCCTATATATTTTATTGAAAGCTATATATGCTAAAGGTTCATTTTTCAATTCTTCTATAATATTTTGTGGAATTTTTAAATTATTGTCTATCATTCGATTATTTATTAAAGCATTTGGAAAAGTAACATATATTGACACTTCCTTATAAATTGGACTTTCTGAAAGTTTTGAATGTATATGAGACGCATAAATAATTGATACTCCAAATTTACGACCTGTTTCAACTAATTTATTCATAAATTTCATTATCTTTTTATGATCTGTATGAAAATCTGCGTCATCAACCACAACTAACGAATCCGCAAAGTCTTCTACATTATATTCTTCTAAACTTTCAGTATCTAATTGTTGGAGATCTTTAATATTTTTAAGATTGATATCATCTTCAATTTTAGTTGCACATAAATAATACATTGGCTTATCCCTAAAATGTTTATGATATTGTTCTATATAAATTGAAGTTAAAAGAGTTTTACCAGATCCTGATTCAGCTGATAAAAAGATGATAAAACGTTCAACATTGAGCGGAATATAAGACTCAATAATATAACTTTCGTCATTTATAACCATATCTTGTACTGTTGACCTTATAGATTGATTAACATATCTTTTATTCTTTCCTTTTTTTACAACTGCTACGGTCTCATCAATAGTATTGGATAAGATAAGTCCCCCTTGTTTCTTATCCTGTATCGTTCTTAAAATTCCTATTTTTGACATATATTAAAGTGTTAGAAAAAAGTTAGAATTTTATTACATTATATCTGCTATTTGTTTTATCATCTTTTTCTCTTTTGGGTGCTTTCTTCTGAGTGCTTCCTCCTAACCTCTTATTTTTTTTATCGGGTCTTCTTGATTTAACACCTAAAGGATTTATAATTTTACCGCGTCTGCTTCTCCTCTCTTTCTCATTATTTAAAACTTGTACTGAATAAGGATGAATTGACTTAACAACTTTACTTTTACCAGATCCAAATACTCCTTCTAATGATGCATTTTCTTCTATCAATGCAACAACATTGTTTACGTTGTCTTCAAATTTAACAATTCTTTGCTGTATCTCTTCAATCATATTTTCAAGCTTAATTATTTCATCTCCTGCATTTTCATCTCCAGTATTTACCATCCAATTAACATTATAGGCGTATCTTCTTGTCGCTTCCATATCAGATTGTAATTTTTTGTATTCAGCTCTTACACCTTCTACTGGTCCTTTCAAAAATCTTGTAAAAGTTTCTAATCCTCTAATATTGGCTGGTGTTGTCCCCAAAAAATTATTATCTCCCCTGATTTTTGTTATACGTGCCTGTTCTCTATCCGCTATTTGTATCAAACCACTTATAATTTTTTGATTTTCTGTTATCTCTCCTACTATTTCATTATATATATCTACCTGTTGGTTTGTTCTGTCACCTAAATTAAAATCTGTTGCTGAATCTTGCGCTTGTTTTGATGTACTCAGTTGAGCTTTATAATCTTTTATTTCTCTTATCAAATCTTCAATTTCGGATTTCATTTGTTCGTTCTTTATATTTTTATAATATTGATGTGGTTTATTCAAACGTTTTAACATAATATCTAATAGCTCAATTTCTGGAGGTAAAGATGGATCTGTAATAATTACATCATCATTACTTATTTGTTGATTGATCATATTTATTGTTGTTCCCTTTGGTGTTTTGTTTGTTGGTCTGTCAAGTCTGAAAGCTGAAGTATGCGTAGCTGTCTCAGCCTCTTCAAATTGTTCTTGATTATTTACTTCGCTTGTTACCTCCAGATATTTATTTTTATAAAATTCTAAACGATCAATAGAAATTTTACCCTCTCTTAAAGATCTATTAAACAATCTTTTGAATTGTGAATTCCATTGTGGAACAACTTGTGTTCTCAATCTACCTAATTTTTCATCTCTTTCACGTCTAAGAACTGGATCTACTGGGTTTCTGTTCTTTCCTAAAATATTTAACAATATTGATTCGGCATCATTAATAAAGTCTATAAAAGTTTCATTTGTAACATTTGCTTTTTCGGTTGTTTTGGCTTGTTGAATAAGTGATGTTGTGGATTTTTCTTTTTGTTCAAGTCTTTGTTTTTCGTCTATAGCCTCTCTCATTCTTGCAAATGTTCCAATTCTTTGTTGTTGTGCTTCAAAAGGAGTTATCGGTTTTGGCATTTATTATATAATATAATAAGAATTTATTTTTTTTCTTCATCTTATAATATATATATATTATGGATAACGTGAGTTACTTTGCTAAGAAAAACGTCAGACGTGGCACACCTAATCATATTGTGGTCCCTGATGCATCTCAAGAAATTGAAAAAAAACGCGCTTCTTCTCCCGTCCCGCGTGCTGGTGGTGGTGCTATTAATCAAGATCGTAAAGTTGTTTTTAAAACCGACTTGGACCAACTTAAAATTAAATTGATGGAAAAATGCGATAATATGAATGAAAAAATGGATAAAGTGCTTTTAGAGTGCAAGGAACAGATGCAAGAGATTAACAAAAATGTTGCTGATGCTGTCAGTGGTATGGAATCTAGAAAGAATGAATCTTTACAACAAGTTTTAGATGAAGCAGTCAAACAAAGTTCAAAAAATGTTCATTCATTGACTGATGAGATGGTAAGACAGATGGATCAAATCAATGAACTTAGAAGCCGTTTAGAAGAAATTGATCAATATTTTACTGAATAATTAAACTTTTTTCTTTATTATATATAATGGATAATAAAGAAGAAGAAATAGCATGTAGTTGTTTAGACAATATTATTAACTGGTTCAAAAGAAACACTGGTAAAATGGGTGTTATCCTTAGTATTATGGGAATTGCTAGCAGTGTTCTTATTGGTTTAAAATATATTGTAGCAGGTGCTGTTGTGATTGGTATCACAAATTTAAACATCTTAATTGGATCAATTTCATTTGAACGATTGCAATCAGAATATGATAAAGTTAATGGTGAAATTGAATCTTTAAAAATGGAAAATAGACGATTAACAATGTTTTCTTTTCCTCATTCTGTTACAAGTGAAGCAACATCATTAGATATACCACGAGATCATTTTAATTCAATTTATTACGGTAATATTAGAGCATCTATAACTACTGATCCACAAAATTATGGTACTGATTCCCCTACATAGATATCATCACCTTGTATACATTCCCAGCCAGTGCAACGAGCAAACCAATTCATGCATCCTTCCTTAGCAATTTGTAAAAGTATAGGTTCGGTCTTTAGAAGGTCCCATGTATTATCATATAGTGTTCTAAACTCTCCCATATCTAAACTATTCAATACATCAGGTTGTTGATGATACAAATAATTGTAAAAAACTGCATACAATACATATTTAACACGATTCAATGAAACCATTTTATAATAATTGGCTCTGCGGTTCAATGAAATTATGCCTTTAATAACATGTCCAAATTCCGTCATGAAATTAAAATCAGGACTATTAAAAACATTATCCAACATATTTTTTACGACTGTTACATAAGCTTCAGTCTTAAGCATGTGTGAGCAAATTGACAAGATCTTAATAGCTTCTGAGCCTTTTAATCCATCATCTTCTGTTAAAAGTAATATTTCTCTCTGTAAATTTGAATCCATTTTGACTAATATATATAATGGCTTATATATTATTTTTATATTCAATATGTTTTTTTGTTTCCATATTAAAAAACTAATGATCTCTATATCGTTTCTCCATTTCTTCTGATGTCAAATTCTATTGTGTTTTTTTCATTCAATTTAATTTGCTTCTTTAATAATGTCTCTTTAAAACGGCTGATTAAAGTATAAAATACTGGTCCGTCAGTTAAAAATTTTTCATCATCGCGTAAAAAATGCATCTTTTCTATGCTTTGACCTTGGACACAATGAAGATTGACCGCATAACCAAAAACAAATTTATTGCTGAATTTTGACCATGTTATTTGATG
>JAHWGK010000063.1 GCA_020054495.1 Thermoplasmata archaeon
AAATTTCCTAATAAAATATTTTTAAAATCTTTAAAATTTTTATTTTTAAAACTTGGATAAACTGATTTCAAAACATGAAGCCATTTTACATAAACATCATCAATATCATGAGACAAAACTAAAGCAAATTTCTTATCATCCTTATATTTCGTATAAAAATCATTTTTTAATAAATATTCAGAAACAATAGGTTGTGATATCTGTTCATTAATACTATTTGAAGGTATAATTCTTTTATGCTCATCAATTTTTGTTGGAAAATAATCTATCTTACTAGTAAATAAATCCCATAGATGAGGTTCTTGCTTTAATTTTTCATTAATTATTGAAACATTTTTTTTATTTAACATTAATTCTTTAATGTAATCAGACAAGTTGCTTTTTAAAATTTTTATAATAAGTATGGACTTGTCGGGATTTGAACCCGAGGCCTCCTCCATGCCAAGGAGGCGATCTTCCGAGCTGATCTACAAGCCCGTTTGTGAACGGCACTAAACAAGGTTCAGCAAATAAAATTTACGCAAAAAAAGTATTAGATATGACTTTAATCCCTAAATTAACAATGAAACAGAAAAATCTTGAAATAATTCTTCAAAAGGTTCCAACATACGAAAGGCCCAATCCATTTATCGAGCAATATATTACTCCAGCAAATATTGCTGCAGATATCATTTTTACTGCATTCCGATTTGGTGATATTCAAGATAAAAAAGTTGTTGATTTAGGATGTGGGACAGGTATCTTTTCATTTGGTGCTAAACTAGCAAATGCAAAAGAAGTAGTTGGAATAGACATTGATGAACAATGTATCAAAATTGCAAAAAAGTATGCAGAAAAAAACAATGAGGACATTCAATTTATAACAAAAGATGTTAAAGATGTTGACATCAAATGTGATACAATTATTATGAATCCGCCCTTTGGTGCACAAAAAAGTAATCGATGGGCAGATAGAATATTTATTGAAAAAGGATTTGAAATATCAAAAGTGATTTATTCGCTGCACCTTTCAAAAACAATTGATTTTATTGAAAAAATGGTTTTATCACTTAATGGTGAGATTAACTACAAAAAAGAGTATATATTTCCAATTAAACACTCATATTTTTTCCATAAAAATAAAATTGTAAATTTTAATGTATCATTGTTAAGAATTGTTATAAAAACCTAGCTATAAACATTATTCAAAAGTATAATTAACAGGGGTTTTTTATCAGAGGCTAAAATAATTAAGCTAAGTATTGAATGAACAGTTGTTTTTTATAACTTTTTAACAATTGAGAATGTTAAAAGAATATGGATTAGGCGATGGAGAAAACATCAATAATCTTGGCAAATGCAAACTCGATGAGGCGAAAAAGGTTGCAGAAAAATCTGCAAAAAAAATAAAAAAAACCGGTCTATATAATGAAAACCGTTGGCTATATTGATCCTGATTTATAAAACTGGTATCCTATAAAACAGCCGAAAGTATAATAATAGGTTATATTATCTGCTTTTGACCTAAGATTAAAAATAATATCAAGAAAGTGATCAAATTGGTACGAAAAAAAACAAAGAAATTCAGAGGATCCATGACCCATGGCAGAGGAAAAAAGGGCGGCCGTGGAGCTGGCTTAAGAGGCGGCAGAGGAAACGCTGGTTTGCTAAAACATCGTTACATGTATATGGTTAAAAACATGCCAGATCATTTTGGGAGGCATGGTTTTAAAAGACCTCAAAGTGTTTTAAAAAAGACTGAAACTATTAATGTTGGGCAATTAGAAGAAACTTTTCCTGGAAAAAATGATATTGACCTTAAACAAGAAGGTTTTGATAAGTTACTTGGTAGTGGGAGTTTAAACACTAAACTAAAGATTAAGGTTAATAGTGCATCGGAAAAAGCTATAGGGAAAATCAAGGATAAAGGTGGAGAAGTAATATTACCAGAAAAACCTAAAGAACAAGAAGTAAAGGAAGAGAACCAAGAGAAAGAAAGTTAAATATTATTGGGTTATAACAATGGCAGAAGAAAAGAAGAGTCGGTTATTTGCTTTAAAACCAATTATTGAAAGATGGCCTGCGGTCTCTAAACCTGAAGGGCATGTAAGCTTTAGGACTAAAATTTTATGGACTCTTTTCTGTCTAATTCTTTATTTTATTTTAACTAATGTAATGATTTTTGGACTTAGTGGAGGAGCCATTGATCTTTTTGAACAGTATCGGTTTATTATGGCGGGCGCCTCAGGATCGATTATGCACCTAGGTATAGGTCCTATTGTTACTGCCTCAATTATTCTGCAGCTATTTGTTGGTGCAAAGATAATCAAGCTGGACCTTACCAAAAAAGAAGATAAAGCGATTTATCAGGGAACTCAGAAGGTTCTAGTAATTGTAATGATTGTTGTGGAAGCAATTCCGCAGATATTTGGATATCTGCGTCCAAGTGAAGGGTTAATTGGATTAGCTGGCGGCGAAGGCATGGCTAATTTCTTAATAGTTATTCAGCTGATTATTGGTGCATTACTTGTATTTTTCATGGATGAACTTATCTCTAAGTGGGGTATTGGCTCTGGAATATCATTGTTTATTGCTGCTGGTGTATCACAGGCGTTATTTACTGGCCTTTTCAACTGGTTGCCTGTAGGCGGTGGTATGGTAACTTTAGGTAATCCTCCAAGTGGAGTAATACCAGGTACATACTTTATGGCTACAGAAATGACACTTGAAGATTTGATAGGGGGCGGATATCAAACATTGTTTATTGGAAATTCGCGTATTGGATATGAAAATGCTATTGTACCCTTACTTGGTACAATAATTATCTTTTTCATTGTCGTATATGCTGAATCTTCTCGAATAGAGCTTCCGCTCGCTCATGGAAAGGTGAGAGGGGCGCGTGGTAGATATCCAATTAGATTGATTTATGCGTCTAATATTCCGGTTATACTTATGGCTGCTCTTCTTGCAAATATAAACATGTTTGCAATGCTTTTATATCAATCTAATCTGCCACTTCTAGGTGGCCAATGGTGGATTGGTACATTTGATACGGCAATTAGTACCCAACCTATAGGAGGTGGAGCATGGTATCTATCCAGCCCAGGAGGAGTTAATAATTGGCTAATTCCTATAATGTCTGGGGGTGATGTATTTCATGGCTCTCTACAGTATGCGTTAAAAGTTGTAATCTATCTATCTGTAATGATAATTGGATCGATACTGTTTGCAAAATTCTGGATAGAGACAACAGATATGGGTCCTGCTTCTGTAGCGCGGCAAATTCAAAGTTCTGGGATGCAAATACCTGGTTTTAGAAGAGATCCGCGAGTTCTAAAAAAGGTGTTAGCTAGATATATTCCTGTTGTAACCGTCATAGGTGGGGCAGCAGTTGGAGCACTTGCAGGCTTTGCGGATTTGATAGGGACGGTAGGCAGGGCAAGTGGTACAGGGTTACTACTAACTGTCGGTATTTTAATTCGTATGTACGAGGATATTGCAAAAGAACAAGCAATGGAAATGCATCCAGTACTAAGAGGATTCTTTGGTAACGAGTAACACGAGTAGGTGAGGATGTTATGGGTGTTATTGTAGTAACTGGTATCCCTGGTGTAGGAAAAACAACTGTTATGAAAAAAGCTGCAGAGGGAATGGACATAGAATTTGTTACATTTGGAACAGTCATGACAGAAATAGCAAAAGAAATAGGCCTAGTAAAAGATAGAGATGAAATGAGAAAACTCACTCTTGGGCAACAAAAAGACTTGCAAATTAAGTCAGCTGAAAAAATAGCACGCATGGAAAATGTTATCCTTGATACACATTGTACAGTAAAAACCCCAAAAGGTTACATGCCCGGCCTTCCAGAATGGGTAATAAAAAAACTAAATCCAACAGCAATTGTTGTAGTAGAAGCAAGCCCTGAAGAAATTTATAACAGAAGAGCAGGTGATCCTACAAGAAATCGAGATCCCGATACAAAAGAACAAATCGAAGAGCACCAAATGATCAACCGTGCCGCTGCAATGTCATATGCAACACTTTCTGGCGCTACAGTCAAAATAGTCTATAACCATGATAACGCTGTAGATGATGCCGTGAAACAAACAGCACCTGTATTAGAGTAAGATGATAAAATGAGGAAATTAAGTAATAAAGCACAAGGAAGTAATCTTCTAATGCTGATGATTCTTATGATGATGATGTTTTTTATTATGCCTACATTAGCTCCGATAATTGCAGGTTATTTACACATTGTGTTAATGCCAGTTATAGGTTTTAATGGACAGAATCCTGTGTTAACAGTATTCTTTGCAGGTGTAATCGTAGTAATTTTTTCTTCTTTATTAACAAACTTTTTTACAGATTGGAAAAACATGGGAGAGTCACAAGAAACCTCAAGAGCTTTTCAGAAAGAGATAACAAAAGCCAGAAGAGAAGGCAATACAAATAGGGTGAACAAGCTTATGAAAATGCAGCCTGAAATTATGAGAAGACAGACTGATGCGTCTAGCGGTATGATGAAGCCTATGGTTTTTTTGATTATTTTTATCTGGCCAATTTTCATGTGGCTTAGAGCTTTTCTTTCAGGATTATCATACTATTACTTTACTGTACCTTGGGCTAATCAAGTTTCATTTTTCAGTTATCCCTTTAACTTTGGACAGGCATGGTTATGGCTTTATCTAATATTTTCTATAGCAATTGGGCAGGTATTACGACAGGGGTTAAAATATCTCAGTTGGTCTGACTGGTGGAAGAATATAAAAGGAAAAATTAGACCATCTTCTGTTAGATAAATAATTGGGAACATGGTGACAATTACAATAAGTGGAACACCTGGTAGTGGCAAGTCAACAGTTGCTAAACTTTTAGAAAATAAACTTGGACTTAGGCATGTTTATTCAGGTATGGTTTTTAGAGATATAGCAAAGAAATATAAAATGTCTCTTGAAGAATTTGGAAAATATTGTGAAGAAAACAGTGAAATTGACAAAGAACTGGACGACCAGCAGATTGAAATATTACGGAATGGAAACGTTATTTTAGAGGGAAGGCTAGCTGGTTGGCTTGCGCATCAAAATAATATACCCGCTTTCAAAGTAGAAGTAAATGCTGATATTGAAACAAGGGCGCAACGTATTGTAAAACGTGAGAAAGGTATTGTCGAAAAAAGGAAAAAAGAGATACTGGAAAGAGAAAGAAGTGAGGCTTTAAGGTATAAGAAATATTATAATATCGACCTTAAAGATAGTTCCATCTATGACGTTGTTATTGACTCAAGAGACAAAACACCTGAAGAAATAGTAGATATTATTATTGATAAGCTTAATAGATAAACACTTTTTATATATGCTTTTTATTCTAGTGGATTAAGATGGCAGATAAAAAACACTTATTACCCTCTGATAAAAAACGTAGACGTTTTATTAAAGTTCATGCAAAAACTAATAAGAATTATGGTAAGAATCCAAATGAGTATAGTGTTAAAGAATTACTTGATAATGGAATGATAAATCTAGATAAACCTTGTGGACCTACTTCGCATCAGGTTGACGCTTGGGTAAAAGAAATTCTTGGAGTGGAAAAGGTTGGTCATGGTGGTACTTTGGATCCTAATGCAACAGGTGTTTTGCCTATTGCTATTGGTGATGCGACACGAGCATTACAAGTTCTTCTATCTGCAGGTAAAGAATATGTTGGTGTAATGAAGCTTCATAAAAATGTTGATAAAAAAGGAGTTATTGAAGCTTGTAAAAGCTTCGTTGGTGAAATAAATCAAGTTCCTCCTCTTAGATCTGCTGTAAAAAGAGTAAGAAGAAAGCGACAGATCTATTATTTTGATGTAATTCAAATAAAAGACAGGGATGTTTTATTTCGTGTAGGTTGTGAATCAGGTACTTACATTCGGACGTTATGTGTCGATATTGGAAAAAAACTAAAAAGTAGTGCTCATCTTGCAGAACTAAGACGAACTAAGGTAGGGCATTTAATAGAGGAAGATTCTGTTATTTTACATGATTTAAAAGACGCGTATACTTTTTGGAAGGAAGATAAAAACGAAGTAGAAATCCGTTCAATTGTTCTTCCAATGGAGAGGTTACTCGAGCCTATTCCTAAGATTGTTATCCGTGATTCGGCTGTAGATGCTATATGCCATGGAGCAAGCCTTGCGGTTCCTGGCGTAGTAGAAATTGATTCAGATATTAAAAAGGATGATTTGGCTGCTGTTTTAACTTTGAAAGATGAGGGTGTTGCCATTGTAAAAACTTTGATGTCAACAGAAGAAATTATTCAGAAGGACAACGGAGTTTGCGCATGTCTCGAAAGAGTATTAATGAATAAGGGTACATATCCTCCAATCTGGAAAAAGTCTTAAAAGAAGGCTTCATTTCCTGTACAAACTTTTTTGCCGAGGTGGCACAGCCTGGAACTGCGCGAGCCTGGAAAGCTCGTGGGGATTCGTCCCCTCAGGAGTTCAAATCTCCTCCTCGGCGTTATTTATATAAGGATAAGAGTAGAAAATAAATAGGTTTAATCCATACGATTATTATTATGTTTGATAAAAAATCTTCAATAACAAGTTTTCAAACTTTTTATATTTCAAAAGAAGAGAGTATATGCCCGCTAATATCTGAAGTGGTAAAAATAGGTAAGAAATTTTTTGAAGGGGGCTTATCTGAAAATATTAACGAAACTGTGGTTAGTTTAAGATACGGTAGAAGAATATTAATAAATTCAGATTATGTTAATTTTGGAGAATTAAAACAGGAAGATTTCCTTGAAATTGTTGACTATGATCCTTTGAAGAAAGTCCTTTTAGCGATGGGTACTAAAGAGCCTCGGATTGAAACACCTATTCACTGGCTCATTCACCATGCAAGAAATGAAGTCAATGCAGTAATCCAGATAAATGATGTAAAATTGATTGAACAATTGGGGGAAAAAATTCCTGTAACTGAAAAAGAATATCCCACTGGAACTCTTGAGCAAATAAAAGAAATATTAAAAAGCCTCAGAAATAGTAAAAGAATAATTGTTAAAAACCAAAGTATTTTATTTGTAGGAAGTAGCATTAAAGATGTTGAGGATGATGCTTTAAGGACATTTAAGGAATTAAAATGAAAATTGAAGGCAAAGATTGTAGAGCGTTATGGTTTGAAGATGGTACGTTAAAGTTTATTGATCAAAGGAAACTGCCATACAAACTCGAAATATACACTGCAAAAACAGTTGATGATGTTGCATTTGCTATTAAGGATATGGTTGTTCGTGGTGCCCCTGCAATCGGAGCGGCAGCTACATATGGCATGGTTTTAGGGGTAAATGATCTAAAAAATACTGCAGAAAAACTTCGTAAAACACGCCCTACTGCTTATGACCTATTCTATGCAGTTGATTTCATGGTTAGTAAAATAAAAGATGGTGGTGATGCACTAGATGCTGCAAATAATTATGTCGAAGATCTAATTGATAGATGTCGCAGAATAGGAGAAAACGGAGAGGAGCTAATTAAAGAGGGTATGAAAATTCTTACACATTGCAATGCCGGTGCACTTGCAACTGTCGACTATGGTACTGCACTTGCACCATTTTATATTGCTCATAGAAAGGGTAAGAAATTCTTTGTTTATGCTGACGAAACAAGGCCAAGATGCCAAGGCCTTCTAACTGACTGGGAGCTCACGCAAGAGGGAATTGATCATGCAGTGATTGCTGATAACGCGGCGGGGCATTTCATGAAAAACGGTGAAATTGATATGGTTATAACTGGTGCTGATAGAATTGTAAGTAATGGAGATTTTGCAAATAAAATTGGTACATATGAAAAAGCTGTTCTTGCAAAAGAAAATAATATTCCATTTTATGTTGCAGCACCAATAAGTACATTTGATAAAACAATTAAGAGCGGTGATGAGATAATTATTGAAGAAAGAGGAAGAGACGAGCTTGCAATAATAAATAATTGTAAAATAATGCCAGATTATACAAAGGTAAAAAACCCTGCGTTCGATGTTACACCTGCAGAGTATGTAACTGGGTATATAACAGAAGAAAAAATTACTAAGAAATTAGAGTGATTTAATTAAACAATCTAAAAATATCTTCTAAAAATTGTGCTAATATTGGAAATCTTGCTAATATTGGAAAAATCTTAGCGTATGTAATATTTTCTAGTGTATAAGCATTGTTAGATCGATCTGTTTCACTAAATTGATTATCAGGATCCACTGTTACTGTTATGCTTTGTATTCCAGCAAAGTCTATTAAAGCGTGTATAAACTCTTCAAAAGAAATTCTAAAAAGTGGTCTTTCAAAAGATTTCTGAGGGAGGCTTCCGCCTAATTGTTTAATTGTTACAGGATAATTTGTTGGTATCGGATCAATAGGCGCTCCTGATTGATTAACACGATTGATCGTAACTTCAACTTTTACATTACTTACAGGGATTTTACCAATATTTTTTACTGTAAATGTTATCCAGTTGTTTGTTGATAAAAATGGAATTTCTGATTTTGAAATGTTAACGCTTTCAGGTATTATCATCAAGTCGACATCAGGAAGACCTCTAACAGCTGTATAAAGGTCATAGTTTCCATTTCTATTATCTGT
>JAHWGK010000064.1 GCA_020054495.1 Thermoplasmata archaeon
GTAACCAACTGTTACATCAGAACCTAGTATAGGTTTTACTTGTAAACCTGGTTCGTATGGACATGCATCGTGCTCAACACAGTATGGAGGACAGCATGGATCTGCTGGTGGTAGGAGAACATCTAGGTCGTACTCCCATTTACATTTGATAATGGGTGCGCCATCTAAGGTACCTCCGCCGCCACCGGTGTTGCCGCCACCGCCGCAGCCAGCAACATTGGCGATTGTGGTGATAGGTCCTACGCAGTTGTCATCATCCCAAGCACAGGGCCATTCGCACCCTGGACAAGTATCTTTAACGGTGATATATGCCTGTGGGATTTCAACAGGTCCTGCAGGGGTTCCTTCAAAATCTTCGAAATTTATTATTGCCTCTCCAAAAACATCCACATCTAAGTTGTTTCCTTTAATATTACATTTTGCAGTGAATGTTAAAACAACTATTTCATCGGCTGAGAAATCTGGATCGCCATCATCAAACATTCCAATGTTATTCCAAGTAATTGTTGTTATGTCAGCAACGGTTGTAACATCATCTGGTGCGATATTGAACGATCCTTCTTCGATGATGTAACCTTGAGTAACTTCTATTACGTCAACATAGTATGGAATAGTGTTTACAACAAATGCATCAAATATTAAATTAAAAATTGTATCAAGATTTGAAGCCTCTGTCGAAGGAAAATATAGTCCCCCTGTTGCATCTGCCATATCTATTAAATCTTGTTCTTCTGGACTTCCTGAATCAATACTCAATCCAATGGAGTATATCACATAGCCTTTACCTGCGGCGTTATCTGCAGGTGACCCAGGTTGACCTGAAGGTATATACGGTCCCACATTTTCAGCACCGCCATCACTTAAAAATATGATGACCTCCACAGAAGTGCCAACTCGGGTGTTTGCATCAAGCATAGCAATAGCTGCATTTAGACCAACATTTAGATTAGTGGACCCAGCACTGTTAACATTACCTATTTGAGCTTTCAATGCTAGAAAGTCATCGGTTAAACCAAAAGTAAAGTCAATCGCAGAATCCCAACTTACAACACCACCTTGGTCTCTTGCTGCATCCATTTTATCAACAAAATTTTGAGCTGCTGCTATACGTAAACTAGTAGGATCGTTACTCCGCATACTTCCAGTGCTGTCTATTGCAAAGACAACATCTAATGGAGTAACTACTTCTTCTTCCTCACCCGCGCCTGTAACAGTTATTGTTACAGTTGTTTCTTCATTTGACCCACTGCCAGCAATATTTATTGTTGATGGCGATGCGGTTTTTGTAACTGTTGGATTAGCAGGTTGGGCACTTACATTTATTGGTACTATTGCTAAAGCGGCAATCACTAGCGTCAAAATTACTATAATTGATATTGTTTTTTCTTTCATTTTTTTTCCTCCCTTTCTTTTCTATAATTATAGAGAATTAAATATTTCTCCAATTATAAATTATATCTTTACTTATATAGATGTAGGAAACAATGTTCTAGAACAATATTTAAAAGGCTAAAATAAAAAATGAGTTAAAAAATATTGTTTGAGAGAAGATTGTGCTTCTCTCAAATCGTTTTTACGATTTTTATTTTTTTAAGCTATGTCGTTTATGGTAATGGTGGTGCTATTTGTGGTACGCCTTGTGGTGCTGGGTCAAATTCCATTGGTGATATCCAGGCTCCGCAATCGCCCCATATGTGTGCGCATATTGTCATTGTTCCTTCGTTTGGTTGTCCGTCTGGGAATCCTTTGATCACGTGTATTAAGAAATCAAATTTCTCTTCGATACACATTCCTAGGAATCCGGGTATTACGGCTTCATCGTCTGGTTTGTATGGTAGGGTGAAATCTCCGTCTTTGCCTAATCTGGCTTTGTATTCGACGTTCCATAGGTCTCCTGTTTTTCCGAAGCCCATGTCATCTTGTGTTATTGTGAAGAAAACTGGGACGTTACCAACGTTTTTAACAGTAGGTAAGAGTGGAGTGTCCATATATTTGTCTCCGCCGACTTGTTGCCAGACACTTTCGACTACGTCACCATAGTCAACAACGCCAAAGTCGATCCAAACAGCTGCAGTAGGTATGTACCAGAATGTGTTTAGCAGGTACTCGGACCATGTGTCAAGACCATCGATAGCCATAATACCAACGGTGTATTCACCAGCTGGCTGACAGTAACTGATTACAGCTATTCCATAGTATAGGTAGGCTTCCTCTTCTTCTAACTCATCGAGGATATCTTGATCTTTTGTCCACTCTTCTGGTCTTTCCCATTCACCATAGGTGATAAGGTCACAGTGGTCGGCTTTGACATGAGCCCATGCAGATAATGCAGCGGATTTGTCATAGTTTTCTCCACTGAGTCCTATTGGGAAGAGTTCAAATTGGTATTTGAATTCACCATTTGGATGCCATACATCAGCGTAGACGTGATCTATGTGTCCTACGCCTTGCGGGTCGGTTACAATTGCATAGTAACCAACTGTTACATCAGAACCTAGTATAGGTTTTACTTGTAAACCTGGTTCGTATGGACATGCATCGTGCTCAATACAGTATGGAGGACAGCATGGGTCATTTGGTGGTAGGAGAACATCTAGATCGTACTCCCATTTACATTTGATAATGGGTGCGCCATCTAAGGTACCTCCACCGCCACCGGTACCGCCACCGGTGCCACCGCAGCCAACGACATTGGCGGCTGTAGTGATAGGTCCTGCACAGTTGTCATCATCCCAATCACAGAGCCATTCACACTCTGGACAAGGATTTTCAGTTGCCAAGGCAGGAACTGACATAAGCGCCATTGCAATAGCAATAGATAATGCTAATATTTTTTTCATAGTTCATTACCTCCTTAATTCTTATTTATTCTACTGGTCCAGTAGACCCACGTTTATGCGTCTCTGTTGAATACACTCTATAGATATTCAACGAATACTAGCGGACTCGATATATATTTATTTTTTTAATCTCCCTCACCTAGTATTTATTATATATCTATCTTTATATTGCACCTCCATCTTCTCTCCCTTTTGTTAGTGCGTAGGTAGCAATTTTTAAAAACAATATTTTGCCCATCCTACTAGTCCCCTATATCACAATTATTTATATATAAACATATGAAACAATATTCTAGAATATTGTTCCATTTAATTATCTTCAATCTTAAATCTTTATAATGTTTTTACTAATATTCTAATACCGTATTATCTATAATCAAAAGAAAACAATAAACTTATATTCCATATGTTTTGAAACAGAAATCGTAGTATGTGTATTCTGTCCATGAAGAACCAAAATTTAGAGATCTCCAGAATGATCCTCGGTTATATGGATCGTAGTATCCAAACCCCCATTCATATGCGTTGAAGTTATTTCCACCACTTGTTCTCTCTTGTACATAACCAAGAATTCATATCTTCTTTTCTTCAAATTTTTTCTTTGTCATAACTCCAATTCATGCCTAAAAACCTTTTTTTCTCATTATCTAACGTTTTTTAGAATCTTTCTAATGCCTTTTACTACATAATACGATTAAGAGTATTATAACAACTATTAGTATTATCACTAATATGAAGGATATCGGGGGAACATTAAATTAGAAACTTAAGAACCTGTCTGATATGACGGAACCAATTTAATAATGTAAAAGTAATTTTAATCCATATTTTTTATACAGATTTATACTTATTTCTTGTCAGTAGAAGAATAACCAGTGCTTATAGATAAATGTTTTTTGATATCAGCTAAAATATCCTCCTTATTTTGGCTTATATTCTCTTTGCTTGTCTTGTTTTGCTTTTCTTTTATATTAGCATTTTTTCTTTTTTCAATTTCTTTTCTTGGTTTTTTTAATATGAACACTCCAAATACTATGGTAAACAGTGCTATAATGATAAAAAACGGTAACATTCCAGTATCAAACGAAGACCGTATTTCAGATTGTACAGTTGGAACAACAAATGATGTCGCTTTTGTTTCTGTTTTTTTCCCATTAAAAATAACATAACCTTCAATTATATAGTCCCCAGGATTTTCTATACTTACATAGGATGTTAACGTGCCTTGGTCCATTGGCGGAACTGTTAATTCATCGCTTTCGATCACATCGACAAAATCCCCATTTATATAAACCTCACCTTTAAATTGTGCATTTGAATCTACCTCGCCTGTGTTTTTAAATACTGAAAGGATTTTTAAATATCTATTTATCAACGGTTCACCGATAAAAAATATTTCATCTAGTTCTCCTTGTCGTGTTAGCGTTCCTTCTGTTAAGATATTGAATGATAAATCTTTGTTAGCTAAGTTTTCTCCGCCTAGTGAAACAGATATGTTTGCTACGTAGTCTCCAACTTCATTCCCTGTCGTATTCCATTCGATTGAGATCGTTTCTTTTGAATTTGGTTTTATCTCTGTCTGAGAATATTCGAAGTTGCTAATTGGTGATCCATTTTTTGTAATATTTATTGTTATCGTTGGTTTTGCAATTACATTGCCTGTATTTTGGAAGTCAACTTTTATCCTTAGTGGATAATTCACCTCGACATCCATCGTTGCTATAGATTTTACTTCTCCTGTTAAAATCTGCGTGCCGGTTACTTCAATCATTGCTTCTACTGGTATCTTAACAATCATAGTTGTTGTAGCACCATTAATAACAGTGATGTCTTCGGGAATTCCTTCAACAAATATAGTACAATTATAGATACCATTTGCAATATCGTCCGGCACGATAAATTTAACAATGATTTTCTTAGATCCGCCTCCAGCGACTAATATCGTGTTTATTGATGTTTCATTATCGATTTCATGGAAACGTACCCAATCTTTTAGATAACCTGTTGCGTTTAATGCAAATCTTGCGGTTTCATCTCCTAGATTAAATATTGTTATCGGTTTTTCAAATTCCCCTCCCTTTAATGCATTTGTTACTGTAAGTTCGGAAGGTGCGACGCCAAGGCCTATTTCACCTGAACATTGGTTTGATATTAAAACTAGTAATAGAAAAAACAAAATAATAGTTGTAACTAAACTTTTCATTATCTAATTAAACCTCCCAAATTAACATATCTTTGTAACATAAATATTTTTTCTAATTGTAGTACCAACCCTCGAATAACAACTTTTTTTAGTATATTCAGCTGATGGTGTCCCAAAGAAGATATTTATGGTTTTTAATATTGTAATTCTTTTTGTATGCATAATTTTTCAATCTAGCTTTTTTTCCCTATTTTTATCATAAAAAATAGGCAGTGGGGATAGAAGTATTTATTCCCCACAAGTTTTATTTATTGTTCTATGGTCCTGGATATGTACATGCCCATATCGATATTGTTCCCAAATAGGTACCTGCTGGTGTTAAACCTGGTATATCAAGTCTAAATTCTGCTGTTGCGTCCTGATTACACCCAAGATTTACATCCCAGCATGTATAATCAACGCCGTTTTCTTTTACAACTTTATACCCTGTTCCATCTATATCTGCCTCAAGATTTGGATCTATTGGTATGCTATTAGAATTAAATTCCAAATCTGTTCCATTCATACAGACATCTATTATATCGTTACCAACGCTGGTAATTGTACCCAATGGATTATTTACACCTGGTGGCGAGCATGTACCTGGGTTGTCGGAACTGCCAGGTAAACCACTGAAACTCACCTTATCAAAGTCTATGGTCAATGCCTTTAAGCTGAGATAGTGGAATTGGTTCTCATATGGTTCACTTTCCAAATCCGAATTATCCTTTGCCACAACGACAACTGTATAATGTCCTGCAGGATCACATGGATTCATATTAAATATTCCAGAGTATCCCCAACAATCTACTTGTGCGCATGGACATGTATATGGTGTACAGTCAATACTAGGATCAGGCAATAAGGCTATTGTCTTTACAGTGAATCCTGTTGCTGAAACTTTTAATGAAGCACTACTTTCATCAGATTCACCACAAACCTGAAATCCAATATCGCTAACTTCATCAAGCCGCCAGACAGTAACACCAGGTGTTCCATCAGCGGTCTGATTTGCTGGAACTGGATCATCCATTGCATTATATACAGTAGCACTTGAAAAATCCAAGGTCACAATCTTTGTTTCACCTGGTCCAATCCCAGTCCAATCAGTTTGCCAAAAAGTATCATATGCACCTGATTGTGGTGGGTCAGTAAAACCTGTATTCATCTTAAGATTGACACTAGCACCTGTTGATCCAATATTTTCAAACTTTAAACTGTACTTTTCATATTTAGAAAAATCTCCGTATGTCCCAAAAGTGCCATATGCAGGATAGATTTTGTATGCACCACCAGCCTTTTCGCTGACCGCAAAATCATCACCAAAAACTGTACCCTCTGCATTTCTCAAATTTATGAAATCAAATTGTACACCATCTCCAGGTATATCTGTGATCGTTGCACTTGCAGGCCCATATTCGTAGGCGAATTGTGAGCTAAGCTCATCATCACTAAGGGTTAAAACTGGACCCATTATTCTTGCTGTTACTCCTTGGATATCATCTGGACCATTAAGGTCACATACACATGCATTTATCGTTACAGACGTTGTATCAGGATATGGATTTGGCATAATTTCAATTTCTGGGGTTCCTGTATCATAATCAGGTTCTTCCCATTTATAACAGATACCTGGTGATGGACTTCTTACAAATGCTTCTGTATCTGGATTAGGATCACCTATTACCAATGGTACAGAGGTTCCAATCATCAATGCTAATATTATTGCTATTAATCTCTTCATCTCTCCTCCTCCTCCTTTTCATTTACTTCTGCTTTAATTTTTTTGTAAGGCGGAGTGCAAAGCCGAATTTCTCCCCCCACTAAAAACCGATTTACCGTTATTTCGCATTCGGTAAAAAATTGCATTAAATATTGAAATTTAAGTGTTTCCATAAAACAAAATATAGAAATATGATTATTTTTTGAAATAAATATTACTAATTTTCTTAATAATTTCAACAAATTGTAAAATTTAGAGCTATTTAGTATTCAAAGGACATTTTTAAAAAAATAAAAGATTTAATAAAAATAATAAAAATAAATGATTTTTAGTTTTACATTACATTCCATATGTTTTGAAGCAGAAATCGTAGTACGTGTATTCTGTCCATGAAGACCCTGAGTTGAGGGATCTCCAGAATGATCCTCGGTTATATGGATCGTAGTATCCAAATCCCCATTCGTATGCATTGAAATTATTGCCACCACTTGTCCTTATAACAATATAATAGGTATCATCTGGTGTGATGCTTATATCTTCAAAATCAAACTCTATCCAATTTAGATTAGATTGAAATTCACCCGCAGATTTAGATATTACTACTAGGTCTGAACCAGTGATTGATTCACGGATAGAGACAACAAGATCTGTTGGAGGACTGCCATCTTTACCTACATACAACTCAACACTTGTCAGTGTTCCTACAGTTGGTTTGAATGATTGCGCGATCCAATTAATTGAATATGTTGAATAATCATTATTATGCTGAGTTTGTTCTTGATCCAATTGCTCTACTGCTGTACTAATAGTAACAGTTTTACTGCTGGACCAGCTGCTTGTTGCGTAGTGTTCATCACGGGTTTGTGCTTTTATATAGTATGTTCCTGGTGTGGTCCATTGGTGGTCTTTGCTTGCTGTTGTTCCGGAGTTGACTAGGTTTGTCCAGGTTGATATTTCTCCGTCGTTCCAGTCGAATCGGTATTGTACTTGGTCTCCGTCTGGGTCTGTTGCAGAGGTACTATATGATCCAGTGACACCTGTAATCAAATTGATAGGACCCGAAGGGATACTTGGAACATTAGGAGGATAACCATCTCCGCTGTTCCCATAGGTTTTGAAACAGAAATCATAGACTGTGTATTCTGTCCATGTGGACCCTGAACTACGGGATTTCCAGAATGAACCACGGTTATATTGGGTGTAATAGCCAAATCCCCATTCATATGCATTGAAGTTATTGCCACTGGTTGTTCTAACAATAATATAATAGGTGTCCTCTGGGTTGACACTTATGTCATTAAAATTAAATTCAATCCAGTTTATATCTGATGGTATATCACCAGAGGATTTTGAAACTGTAGTTAAATCAGGACCTGTGATAGATTCACGGATGGAGACAACAAGATCTGTAGGTGGACTGCCTTTTTTATTAACATACAACTCAATTCGAGTCAGTAAGTCCTTTGATGGTTTGAATGATTGCGCGATCCAGTTATTTGAATACGCTGCAAATTCATTATCATGATTTGTTTGTTCCTGATCTGTTTGTTGTGTGTCTGATACAACATTTACAGATACCGTAAAAACCCCAGTACCGCCATCAGAGTTGATATTAATATTACAATAATGATTGCCGTTGCTTA
>JAHWGK010000065.1 GCA_020054495.1 Thermoplasmata archaeon
GATACATCCAAGGACTTGTCAAAATTGACATAATCATATTCATTTTAAAATCTCCTTATTTTATATTTTGTTCTATTATATTTTTAGTTTCTATATATATTAATTAGTGATAGAAGGAAACTACTAATCGAAGGAGGCTAATTTATGAAAGATGTTCTAGCTAGCATATGGTATCTTATGATATTCATAGCTGCGATTATATGGTGCCTGCTAGGACTACCAAATGGATGGGCCATCAAACCCATATTTTATCGTGAACGATATAAATAGGTGTATAATGGGATCATTAATAATCAATCTATCAGAGTTCGAAAAACCGTATCAGAATGTATGTTGGAATTGCAGACACACAATAGACTCGAGGTTTTCTCTTAAAAGTAATACTCCTGATATGGGATATTACTGTAATCAATGTGGAAAAGACCTGACTGAATGGAAATTGAGGAAATCTATTCAGCAACAAAATTATCTTTTTGGGGCGCCCACTGAGGAACCGATTGGGATCAAGTCGGAACCAACAAACCAGTGAGGCATTTGATCTGCCCCTTGCCGTAGTAGCTCAACTGAGAGCGCGTCATGAGATGACGTGGTTGCAGGAATCGAATCCTGTCTACGGCGCCTTATGATTGTGTTGGTCTTATGTGCCGACACGACCAGTCAAAGTGGGGACACATGCCGGTGGTAGATTTCTGGGAGGTCATCCTGGTGCTATTTCCCGGTAGTGATGACCTCCCCACTTTGATTTTTTTGCTTTCTAATCTAAATTTTTTCCATAATAAGTTCCATTATACATAAACGAACCTTCGACAATAGTAATTACATATAAATTGAAAAATCCTGTAGCAGGTAAATGCTCAACAATACCAAAACCGTTTACCCAATGGTTCGGAGCATTTTTATGATAGTCTGGTTTTATGTTACAAAGGCAGGGAAGGGATGTAGCCATGTGATACCCTTTTCGATCTACTGGAGAAATCTTGGTATACATTTGAGGATTATGAACATGAGCATAAACTACATTTCCTTCAAAATTGTCGACTGTTTTTTTGGAATGATACATATTATAATAGAATCCATGAATGACATATAATTTTCCAACTCTATGATATTCATTATAAGGAATAATTTTATATCCTCTTTCTATTAGTTGTAAATGTCTAGTAATATCTATGAAGTCTTCTAATTCTGGATTTTTTTCTACATAAGTATTAATTCGTTCTTCGTGATTACCCATCATAAATGTTCTTCGTATATCAGATCTAGTTATGTTTTCATGAACCTCCAATATGTCTTTATTAAAATCATCATAGTCTCTCATTAACCTTTGTCCCTCTTTTAACAAAGGTTTATTTCGATTCCAAAAAGAAATACAATCTAATGATATTTGATCTCCCATATAAACTAATTCATCTGGTTCATAATCAAATATAAATCTGTTTACAGCCTCCATAGATCTTTCATCAGTATGAGGATGATGAATATCTGGAAGTAATACAGTCTTTTGTATCTCCCATGCAGAATCGTCTAAATTAGTTTTTGCTTTGGTTCTAGTAATATATGAACCAGCATATTTAAGAACAGTTTTTTCAGAACAACCAACAACCTTGGCAATATCTTTGTTTGTTAATGCAGTTGTCTCTGCTAACTTCATTATCTCTGTCTTAAAATGTGACATACAATCTAACCTCCGGTAATATAAAGGAATTTATTATTTGTTCTAAAAAAATAAGAAATGTGCTAAATAGGACCGGCGAGATTCAAACTAATTTCAGGAGTTTACAAACTTTTTGGGGCATGAAGGGGGTAGGAAGGAATCTATTAATCTAGAAGCAAACCATACTCATCTAGATCTTCATCAACTGCAGCTTCTTGTAATAGCCAATATTCATTTTCTTGAAGGATAACACCCTCTTGCGGTACATGAGTCATTGTTATATCGACCATATCAAAACCATGAGTACAATCAAATCTACCCATAGTATCGAACCATCTGAAACCACTTTCTTGTCGATAAGTGAAAATTTCAGGATCTCTATATGTTATTGCCCAGGATAGATAATAATTAGTAGAATCCATCGGACTTGAAAACTGTACTATAAAGTTATTAGTGTTCTTTTTTGTAATCATATACGAATAAATAGAAACCGCCGTATCATCAGTATTTACAATCGATAAAGATAACATATATTGATCATCGTCTTCATCAGGATCTACATCAAATTCAACTACTTCAGAACCTTCTGGTATTTGAATCATATCATTTGGTATGAATGATGTGCTGTCATATATATTCCAATTTAATACATAAGAAGTTGAATCAATTATATCTGAAAGTTGTAATTTAAAACCAGTATTATCTCTTTCGACTACAGTAAAACTATAAATTGAAGGGATAGTATCATCTTCATTTACTATTGATGTAGCGATAGCATAATTACTAGTACCAATATTTCCACCAAAATCAACTCTATGACTATCAGAATTTTCTGTAAAATTATAAAATCCAGAAAGAGTAGCAAATGGATTTACACTCCAAACTAATTTATAATTAATACTATCTAATGGACTTGAAAATAATACTGTAAATTGAGTTGGAGTTTTTTCAGTTACAATTATACCGTATAAAGATGCTGCTAAATAACCATCATCTTGATTAAGTAGATTTACATTTAGAAGATAACTTGAATCTCCATATGGTTCAGGAAATATAACTGTAACACTCTGACTTCCCACTGCTAAATTTTCAACTCTTTCAAATGTATCTGTAAGTACTTCAGAATGGACAATGGGAACTGTTTCACATGTTAAAGGAACTACTGACGTACAATCTATTGAACCTGTACAATCCACCATTATCGATTTATTATAATATAAACCAGAAGTACTATCGATTGGTTCAGACAGATTTGGTGTAAATTTCCATCTTTGACAATATGTAGGATCAGCAATAACAGCAGATTCTATATAATCAAGAGAAGTCCATGTTGTTCCATCTGGACCTATTATTGGATATGAATATACTGTGCTTGTTCCATCTAACCAATAAGGTACGCAGGTATCTCCACAACGCAATCCACAATTCTCTTCATTACTTTGGTTTGATGATATAGCAGTATCTTCTGGAGGACATCCTGGAGGACATCTAAAATCATCACATATGAATTGATCTATTGTCATATGAATATCGGTGTTTATATCGGTTACAGCACCTATATCATGATATGATCCACAATCATATGTATCCCTTGAATAATACGTCCCTGCCGTGGTATCGATGCATACATACGCAGTTGCATCAGTATCCTCATTACAACATGGAGAACTATTACCGGTCATATAATCATATACATTTTGTTCAATTGCAAAATCTCTTGCGTGATCATTTAATGGAATACTTTCAGTTAAAGCATTTTTAAATTGTAATAATTCAAGAACTATTAGTCTAGCTCTATATGGTTTAAAGAAATTAATAACATTTTTTAGATCCTGGAATAGTTGTGAAAGACCAAAGAATATATAACCAAGATTTACAAAACCCAAACCTACATTATTTCTTACCCAAAGTGCAAGATCCTTCAAAAGAGATTGTAGAACAACTGTATTATTTGCTGTAAGAGCATTAAGATCAGCAATTAACGCAGGATTTATAAGATTCAATACTGTCTCTGCTGCATTATCTCCTTTATTATATAAGAAATGCTCATCTCGTTCTCTAGTAAATAATTCATTATATCTTTCCCATTTACTAATTGGTGGAACTGGAGATGTTGAATTATATGCAGTTCTATTATTGGAAGATAATTCAGAAAGATATCTATCTCTGACTATTGGTGATGCAATGATCGATTCATATTCTGCTACAATCTCAGTATATGTAGCAGCACTTCCATCATAACAAGCAAACTTTTGTATATTAGTTCCTACGTCATAATCTAATTGAAATGAATATAAGGTTAATAGATACAATTCTAACAATGATGATGTTATACCTAATATCGTAATTTCAGCATCCTGAGGTGGTAAGTCTCCAGTTGCCTCCCAAGAATCATATTGATCTTGAACTGTTCGAACTAATATAGCATTCTCAATACCAATTTCTACAATTGGTTGAACTGCAAAGTATGGAGTCTTTGATGGAAGGTTTATTTTATTAACTGAATCTTGATATAATATTTGATTCTCAGTTAGCATCCAATGTGGATCGCCTTCTGTTAAAAGATCATAAGGTAAAGTTACAGGACTAGGATTAATAGATGTTCCTACAATTACGTCACCTTTAAACACCAACGTATTTGGATCTTCTTTTTGAATCCAAAATTCATAAATATCTAATAAAGGAATTCCGTAATATTGTAGGACTTCAAGAATAGATCTTGGAGTACCTTTTATTTTATAAAGATTTACTAAGTCAAGAAATAATTGGACTTTATTCTCCAAAGGATTTTCATCAAAACTTTTTAATATGACTGATTCGGTATAACCAAAACTTCTAAATAATTCATCAAGCTCTGAATTTGTTAAAAAATGAGGATCTGAAATACTAGCACTTTGAGTTATTAATGATCTATGAGATGTATATAAATCAATAAGAAAAGATCTTAATCTTTTCCAATCCTCTGTATCGAAAGCTATTTGATCAATTGAATTTGTAAAATATTGATCTAATTTTGCTCTATCAGATTTGACTATTGAATCTAAAACTTTTGGCACATCCGGTTCCGTACCACCCCCAGCAATATTGAAAAGATCCCAAAACAAATCAAAAAAGTTTTTAATAGCCAATTATTCTTCTCTCCTTGGACAGTATGGCGCAACATCTGTATTGCGCTCTGACACTATTTCAAAATACTTATCAATGACGTATAGTTCATATACCGTTTGTAATGCATGGTCTGTAGATATTGGAACATTTGTATCATAGTTTGAAGTATTCCTATTTATACATAAATCTAAAAAAACAAATATTAATTTTGAAAGTTCAGTTGTTAATGTTTCTAAACTTGCAGTTATAACTCCACTTGTAGAATCAAAACTTACAGGTGCAGTAGAATCGTCAATTAAAACTACAGCAGTTGAATCTATACGAAATGCTAACAATCCATCTAGCATTGTAAAATCATCTTGCTGTAATAAAAATAAATTTGTACCAATTGTATCATTTATAATCATATATTTAGCTGATCGTGGATATACTAAAAGTCTTTGTCTTACAATCCATGGCCATGATAATCTATCTTCTTTTTCAGCATAAAGATATTTATAATAATCATATGGATAACTATCATCAAACAACATACTAATAAATGAACCTTGTGGATAACAGTGAGTAGGCGTTTCCGGCGGATAAGGTACTTCGTATTTATTTACATCTGATGTTAATACGAAGCGATGTGACCATAGTTGTAATTCAGGTACTACTATAGTCGAATCTAATGAATTTGAAAGCCCACATGACATACCTATTCCCTCACATCTGTTTGAATTAAATCAGCAGCACTTAACATATCCAATATATGAACAAAGAAAGTTTCCGGTCTTAATTTCGCAACTGCCCAATCAAATTGTTCATTCTTTGGAATATCTGTACTCCATCTTCCAGAGTGAAACCTTACAGCTTCTTCTAAAGTGTTAAATTGTTCCTCAGTAAGTAATTTTTTAAATGTGTCTTCATTTGAAGCTATCATATTAGCAGCTTGTCTATCGTGATCTCCAGATGTATGTTTTCTTGTTCCTAAGTTTCCATATTTTAATGCATCATGTAAAGCAACAGACATTAAAATTTTATCTGCATCAGGAGTCTTAGGATATACATCAAACACCCTTAATAATTTTTGTGCTACAAATAACATTTGATAAACATGTTCTGCAATATCCGGTACATCACCATTTATATTTTTATGGTACTTCCCTGTTGATGAGGTTGGTTTATTCCAGATATTAGGCAGGATTTTATCAATCCCGCTCCAAAGTTTAAATCCCCTTTCGGTCATATTGTTCTCTAATAACTTTGTTACTTTCTCCTTGTAATTCATTTTAAACCCTTTCTTATTTTTCTTCGACAGTTTTTCCGTTTCGTACAACTTCCCATCTATATCCTGTCCATTTTGTAATTGGAATAATTAACTCATTACCTGATTCTTTAAGACTTACATAAATAAATCTCCATGTATAATGAGTAATATAACCATCTTTACCATTTACATTTATTTTTACATTTTTTCCTAAATTTTTGTTTGTTCTAAACATCCAATATGAAGAAATATTATCATAATATTTTTTTAATATTAAGCTGATAATTGCAACAATTGAAAGTTGAAGTAAAACAGTCCATGGAATAACTTTAACTGTTTCCATTAATTCTGATCCCATTAGTTTGGTAACCCCTTAACATCGTATCCTTGAGTTTTTAGATACGTTTTATATTGAATTTTGTCACTAGGAGATAATTTTAAATATTGTCCAAAGTATTCAGGTGGTATAGGTTTTAGTTTTAATTCTAAAACTTTCATTTGTTGTTTTTTTTCTGGTACATTAGTCTTTAATCCACCTGGTGCTTTTATTATCATTTCTTGTCTTGTTAGTATTTCTTTAATTGCAAGCTGATTTTGAACAATAGCTCCTCTAGTTTCTTTATTTTCCACTTTAACTGATTTCAACTCTTCACTCATACCATTATAAATAACTCCAATTGGACCCAAAACAAATATAGTAATTGCAGTTAATAAAACTGCAATGGTCGAAATCGGATTTTTTTGATAAAAAGTTTTTGGTGGTGGAGGTGGTTTTCTAAAAATCCACATCACCGCCGCCTTTACCTGATGGTGCCGGTGGGCCACCTATCGGTTTCTTTTTTGCTCCTTGCTCTTGTAAAAACTTAGACATTGTTCTGTCGCCAAACCACCAAGTCACGGCAGAAACTGCTAAGTAAATCATTGTTGATGTTACTTGACTAAATATAGCAACTGCTTGTATAGCGGTCATTGTCTCTAATCCCGCCTTTTGCATTATCGTCCAAGCAAGGTATGTTATATATGATGATCCTGCAACAAGATATAATGTTAAAGCAGGTCTCATTGCAGCATTTAACCAATCAACAAATGCAAATGCAGCAGCAATACCTGTCCCCAAAAGTCTGAAAAACCATCCAGTCCATTTTCTTTCTCCAGCTTCCCTTATCATAGCAATCCACTTTTCATTGAATAGTTGTTTCTGTCCGACCTTTTGAGATGTAGTAAATGCAGCAGCATCCGCTAATTCAATCTCACCTTCAATTCTTGATTTAGTTACTTGAATGTTCATTTGCGCTTCTTGAATCATGGCTTGTGTTTCTAAGTTTACCATTTTTTCTTCGTGCGCATATTCCATTTTGGCATTCTTATATTTGAACCAGGTCGTGAAGGCGTTGCCAATTAAACCTGTCACACCACCTAGTATAATATCTAGTCCTGGTATCATTTCTCTGTTCTCCTATTATATATTTTTAACCAGAAGTCATTACTCTATTAGTACCATCTCGTGCTACAGCCACAAATCTATTTAATGTTGGTGAATAAGTAACAGCCCACCATTCATTATTATCGGGTTCTGTTACAGCTGTCCAATTAATTCCATCTGGACTTGTCATTATACGATCACCTGTTCCGGTATAAGATATTGCTACAAATAATCCTGCGGTCGATCCCCAAGTAACAGAAGTCCAATCATTCTCAACTGGTGGAGTTCTAAGAGTCC
>JAHWGK010000066.1 GCA_020054495.1 Thermoplasmata archaeon
CTGCCTTTAGCTAATTCTCCTGTAATTATACGAGTATTATCTTCTAGACCAACACGAATATGCCCTCCCCAAGCTGCAGCACATAATCCACCTTGAAATTGTTGCTTAGAAACACCACATACACTCCAAGTAGCATCTGGAGGTATTAGATCTAGCAGTAGAGCGAGATTCTTTGGGGAGAATGGAATTCCTCCGAGTACGCCCCATACAAATTGGAAATGTAATGGTTGTGTGAATACGCCTTCTTGCTTATTTAGGAAGAGCATATTATGCAAGCCTCCTAAGTCGTAAATTTCCATTTCTGGTTTAGTTCCAGCTTTTTTCATCTCTTTCGCAAATTTCGAAATCGTTTTAAATGTATTTGCAAAAATATTACTAGCACCCATACCAACTTTTCCTGTTCTATAATCACCAACAGCAAAATTCATGGAGGCTGTATTTAAAGATGCTAGGGGTGGTTTATAGGTTTGAACTGGTGCTATTCTTTGCTTATCAGTTGCAATAGAACTAATAGCAGAACTCAAATTGATTATTACATCTGGTGCTTTTGATTTAATATTTTCTAGCACCGCTTTTATTAAATCTAAATCATGCGTTGGATTGCCTTTTTCTGGATCTCGAGCATGAATGTGGACAATCGCAGCACCAGCATCATAACATTTTTTTGCTTCATCTCCAAATTCTTCTGCAGTATAAGGAACACTTGGATTATTAGCCTTCGTTGTAATTGCCCCAGCTAATGCTGCTGAAATAACTAACTTATTTTCTGGGTTTGATTCTGACATTTAACATCACATTTTTATTTATTTTGTTTGGATTTATTTTAAGAAGAAAAATTAATTGTTTAGTAAAAATTACACATCTTTATATTTAAACTTTAAATGATAGATTTTTTCTGAAGCAAAGCTTTGAATTCTTTGAATAAAAATGAGGAAATTTTGCTTAAAAAAATCAACTAAATGTTAAAATTTTATAATCAGTTAAACTCAATTAGAAATTTTTTTTACTAATTCAACTAATATCATAATAGATTGATTTATAAAAAAAAAAGAGAAAATCAAAAATGGATAAAGAAGTTGCTATTGTTGGATGTACTCAAACAAAATATGAAGCAGAAAAAATAGATTTGACAATTTCAGAACTTGTATTTGAAGTTGTTAAAAAACTTCACAATGATTTAGGAATTACTAATGATGATGTTGGTTGTGTAATATCTGGTTCTAATGATTTCAATGATGGGAGAACAATTGCTAATATGGCTATTCAAGATGCTGTAGGATCTGTTAGGAAATCAGAATCTCGAGTTTCTGGGGATGGTGCGTTTGCTTATGTGTATGGTGCTATGAGGGTTCTTTCTGGTGAATATGATACAGTTTTGGTAGTTTCACACTCTAAATGTTCTGAGGGTGATCAAAATCTTATAAATAATTCAATATTTGATCCCTATTATCAACGACACTTAGGATTAGATCAAATTTCTTCTGCTGGTTTGATGGCAAATATGTACATGAGTAAATATGGTATTAGTGAAGAACAAGCTGCTAAAGTTGTTGTTAAAAATCGAAAAAATGCTACTAATAACCCCTATGCACATCTTCAAAAGGAAGTCTCAATAGAGGATGTTTTAAACTCACCAATGTTAGCATATCCTCTAAAAGAATTAGATTTCCCTCCATATAGCGATGGAGCGGTAGCAATGCTTCTCACTAATGCAGAAAATGCGAAAAAGTTTACAGATACACCAGTTTGGTTAAAGGGATATGCAAGTTGTACTGATGCTTATTATCTTGGACACCGAACCATGACTGATTTAATTGGATTAGAGTTTGCTGGAAAAGAGGCCTATAAAATGGCAAAGATCGAGGATCCAGTTAAAGATTTGGATGTAGCGGAAGTTTTTGAAGCTTTTTCAACCCATGAACTTATGATTTATGAAGCTTTAGGTTTCTGTGATAAAGGTGAGGGCGGTATATTTATTGATAGTGGCGAAACTCAAATCAATGGATCTATTCCAGTCAATCCTTCCGGTGGTGTATTATCTAGTAATGTAGCAATGGCTAATGGATTAATTCGTGTAGCAGAAATTGTTTCACAATTAATGGGTAAAGCGGAGGACCGACAGATATCTGATGCTAAAACAGGATTAGCATACGGAATGAATGGTATATGTTCACAAGGAAATTGTGTATTAATATTTGGAGGTGAGTAAAAAATACCAAAACATAATGTAGCGGTAGTAGGTATTGGTCAAACAAAATTTAGAAGTAAAAGGAGAGATGTTAACATACCTGAAATGATCTATGAGGCTGTTAAGATGGCTCTTGATGATGCTCAAATGGAACCGAAAGATGTCGATGCGATTCTTATCGGCAATATGGATCATTTTGAAGGGATTAATTTCTCAGAGATGTGGTGCGGAATTGATGCAGCACCGGGATATCTTAAACCTGTTGTAAAAATTGCAACAGGGGGAACGACAGGGTCATCTTTAGGGATTTGTGGATACTATAATATCGCTTCTGGGTTCTATAAAAATATATTAGTTGTAGGATGGGAGAAGCTTAATGAAGGGGGTGCTACTACAGGAATAATTACTGCTTTTGACCCAGTATGGGAACGTCCCTCATTAGCAGGGGCTTTGGGACCTCTTGCTTTAATGGCTAATATTTATGCTGTAAAATATGGTATTTCATCTGAGCAAGCAGCGAAGGTAACTGTTAAAAATAGAAGAAATGCTGCCAATAATCCATTTGCCCATGTACAAATGCCTAATATTACTATAGACGATGTGATGAATTCTCAAATGATATCTTATCCCTTAAGATTACATGATTGTTGTCCTCAAAGTGAGGGTGCTTGTGCTCTTATCTATGCTAATGAGGAAGAAACAAAAAAAATAACAGACAATCCTGCTTGGTTTAAAGGTGTGTCAACAGCTCATTACTACACATTTGGTTGCGATGATTTAATGTTTGATTTGCCCACAGCCGCTATTGCATCCAAGAAAATTTATAAAAAATTAGGTATAAAAGACCCTGTAAAGGATCTTGATGTTGCGGAGATATATGAGCCTACATCCTGGTCAGAACTGAGTTGGACTGAAAGCTTAGGTTTCTGTGGTAGAGGAGAAGGAGGTAAGTTATTAGATGAGGGTATAACTCAAATGAGTGGAGAATTACCGGTTAATCCCTCTGGTGGTGTATTAAGTTCTAACCCCATAGGGGCAACAGCATTAGTGCGATTTGCTGAAGCAGCTATCCAGATTATGGGTAGAGGTGGAAAACGACAAATCCCTGATGTCGAAACAGCAATGGGAATGGGATTTGGTGGGTCTCTTTGGACTGAATTAGCAATATTAGGTAAAGATCCAAAACCGTTGAGGTGATAAAAATGGGAAAAAAAGAAAAGGAATTTCAGATTAAATGGAAAACAGATTTACCTTATAGGTATTCTATAGGAAAGTTAGCAGTAAAATATTTTGAAGAACTTAAAAATAAGAAGATTACGGGTTCAAAATGCCCTAAATGTGGTAAAAAATATATGCCTCCAAGAGCCGTATGCGCGGATTGTTTTGTAGAAATGACAGTGGAAGATATGATAGAACTTTCTCCAAGAGGTACTCTAGAAGGGTTTACTGTGGTTAATTATCCGTTTGTTGATCCTAATACAGGAGGTATGCGTCCATTCCCTTATGGTTATGGAATATTCAAATTAGATGGAGCAGACACGTATATGATGCATTTTGTTGATGAAACTGATCATACTAAATTTAAAATCGGACAAAGAGTTGAAGCAGTGTTCAAAGAAAAAACTGAAGGTGATATTTATGATATTCCATACTTCAGGCTTATTAAGGAGGAGGAATAATGGAGGGAGAAAAAATGAACGAAGAGTTGGAAAAAAAAGTATTTAGAGGGAGGATAAAAGTTCCTTATAAACACACAGCTGGAGCTTATGTAGAGAAGTTTATAACAGAAATTGGTAAAAATAACAAAATTATGGGGGTCAAATGTCCAAAATGTAATAAAGTATTTGTACCTCCTAAAATGATCTGCTTTAAATGCTTCGAAAAAATGGAAGAATGGGTAGAGGTTAGTAAACAAGGCACAGTTAAGGGTTTTACAGTTATTTCTCATTCAACCCCTGTTTTACCTTTAAAACCTCCTTTTGCTTATGGGATAATTACACTCGACGGCGCGGACACAGATTTTGTGCATATCATAAATGAGAGTGATCCGAAAAATTTGAGAGTAGGCATGCGAGTCGAAGCCGTCTTTAAGGAGAAACCAAGAAAAAGAATATTAGATATTGAATATTTCAAACCAATTTAATAATCAATAAAGGTTTTTTTTATTAATTTTCCATTCACACGGTAAGAGGAAAATAAAAAAATTTAATAAGTTTAAATACTATTAGCTATTTTATAAGCTCTATGGACTGCTTCTAGGATCGTTTCTGGTTTTCGCGCATCTCCTATTTTTTCAACCTTAATATTTTCAATTTGTTTAATTTGTTTGAAAAGTGAATCATTTGGTTCTACTCCAGTAGCATAATATACCATATCTACATCATTTATAATTTGATCTTTATCAGTAGCATCAAGATAACTTACAGAATTCTCTCCAATTTCTTTGACTCTTACACTAGTATAAAATTTAACACCTAAAGCATCACATTTATCAAGAAGTACCCACTTAGTCGTTTTTCCTAAAGCTGTACCTAATTTTGGTAATTGTTCTAATACGGTTACTGTATTTCTCCCCGCATGCAACATTTTTAATGCAATGTCTGGTTCTAAAGCTTTGTATGATGTAAGAAAATCAAACGCTTCAAGACTTAAAGCCCCATATTTCGCGAGATAAATAGCAAGTTCGATTCCTGTGGCACCTCCTCCAATTATCACATTATTTTTACCAATTGGAGCATCTCCGCTAAAAACATCATTAGCCCAATAAACATTTTCTCTATCTATACCGGGAATCGGTGGTGTTATTGGTTTTGAACCAGTTGCTAAAAACACTGCTTCAGGATTAAATTCTTTAACTGTATCTAAAGTAACATTTTGATCAAGATGTACAGGGATTCCATATTTTTGAATCCAATATGAATAATTGTCAATCATTCTTTTGAATTCATTTCTTCCCGGAGGAATCCAGATTATGTTTAATAAACCTCCAATTTTATCTTTCTTTTCAAAAATATGAACTTCATGACCTCTCATCGCCGCAACTCTCGCAGCTTCTAATCCCCCAGGTCCAGAGCCAATAATCATTATTTTCTTTTTTTCTTTAAGAGGCTTTAATTCTGTTTTAGCTTCATTTGCAGCTCTAGCATTTCTTAAACAAGAAATTGGCATCATTTTAAATATTGCATCAAAACATCCTTGATTACAGCCAACACAATTCATAATATCTCTTAATTCACCTTTTTTTGCTTTTATTGGTAAAAAAGGATCAGCTATTAATGATCTACCCATACAGATAGCATCCGCTTTTCTAGCCATTAATACTTGTTCCGCTAATTCGGGATTATTAATTCTATTGGAAGCAAAAACGGGTATAGATACTTTCTTTTTAATATTTTCAGCCAAATATGTATAGCATCCTTCTGGAACATCCATAGTTGTCTGTGGGGTTTTAGTTTCATGCCAACCACCAGTAACATTGAAATAATCTAAATATTTGCCTAAATTTTCAGCTATTGTAGCTTTTTCCTTATATGTATTACTATCTGGTACAAAGTCATCCCCGGAAATTCGATATCCAATGGGTAAGTCATCAACTCTTGATCTCATTAATTCAATTGTTTCAATGGGAAATCTTAAGCGATTTTCAAGACTACCTCCATATTCATCAGTTCGGATATTAGTTTTCGGAGATATAAATTGAGTAAATAAATAACCCGCATTAGCACATATTTCCACCGCATCAAATCCTGCTTTTTTGGCTCGTATGGTCGCATCAGCAAAAGCTTGTTGTTCTCTTTTAATATCTTCAAGAGTCATCTCTCTTGGTGTTGTTTTACTAAAGTTGCTATATACGGAAGAAGGAGCGATGGGAGTTTTTCCAATTATAAAAGGCATCGTATATGCTCCACCATGGTATAATTGGCATACAATTTTTACATCATCTCTAGCTTTATGTACCGCTTCTGTAAATTCCGTTAATTTTGGGATATATTCATCACTTTCTATCGAAATCATGGCGGGTAATCCTTTCCCATAAAGATCTACATAACAGCCCCCCACAATTAACATACCAGCGCCCCCTTTTGCCCTTTCACTATAAAAATTTATCAACTTTTTTGTAATAAAACCATTATTAGCAAGGTTAAGATTCAAGGCAGGCATGACGATGCGGTTGGATACTGTCATATTCCTAATTTTAAAAGGTGTAAACAATTTAAAGAACTTCAATTTTAATCCTCAACATAAAATAATTTTTTAATATGAATAACATGGTAATTTATTAAAATTTATTTGGATTAAAAAAAAGGGGCTTATTTATTATACGTTTTAGTAAAGAGGATCGCAATTTAGAATACTAAGGCAAAGAAAATATTAGTTTTTCATTAAAATTAGGAAAGAAATAATTTTTTTATCAAAATACAATTATAATATACAAAAATTAAATTTCATAAGTGAAAAAAAATGTCTGAAAACGCAGTATTAATAGAGGAAAACGAAGATAAGACCATTACGACTATAAAAATGAATCGTTTAGCCAAAAAAAATGCGATGAATTATGATTTAATGGTCGGACTTCAAAAAGCAATTGATAAAGTAGAACGTACTAATACAAGAGTTGTTATTATAACTGGAGGAGACGAATTCTTTAGTTCAGGTATAGACTTAAATTTCCTTACAGGTCAGGAAAAAGATCCTGAAGGTGTTATTCCAGATTTACGAATCCCAAGGAATTTTAGATATTTTGCAAATACATGGATACATCCAATTTTTACCAAAATTGAAAAGATGGAAAAACCTGTGATTGCTAAAATAAATGGCTATTGTTATGGAATGGCTTTTGAATTAGCTTTAGCATGTGATTTTCGATTTTGCACAGAATCAGCTGAATTCCATATGTTAGAGACTAGGATAGGTATGAACCCAGACGTGGGAGGAACCATAAGGCTTACACGCTTAGTAGGCATTCAAAATACTAAAGATATCATTTTAACTGGACGTCAATTTGATGGATCTGAAGCTTATAGACTTGGAGTTGTTAATCGGGTTGTTAAAAACCATGAAGAATTAGATTCAATTATAAAAAAGTATACTGATGAACTTATGACCAGTGGACCTTTAGCGGTAGGACTTGCAAAAAAGTTAATAGATGATTGTTATGGTAAAGATACCGCCTTTGGATTAGAACTTGAAACATTAGTAAG
>JAHWGK010000067.1 GCA_020054495.1 Thermoplasmata archaeon
CTCCGTTATAAGGTGTGTGAATAGACAAATAATTTTTTATAAATTTTTGTTGAGGCAATAAACTAAATTCTTTTTTACTAATTCTACAAATTTCTTCATATGGTCTTTTTTCTTTGGGTATAATATTATCATAAAATTCTTTTTTCTCATATATATCTTTGTAATATTCTTCAGAATCTAATTCTGGATAATATTTATATATTATTCAACAATGCAGGCTTAGGATATCCATATGGAGCAGATTTGTTACGTACAAAAGAAAGTGACTGGGACAGAATATTAAATATTAATTTAAAGGGTCAATGGCTAGTGTCAAAATTTGTTAGTAAAAGAATGAAAAAACAGGCTTTTGAACCGCTAGCCGGAAAAATAATTCATACAGCATCAATCGCGGGAATGAAAGTTGATAATAAAACTCCAGTTTATACTATTAGTAAGGTTGGAATTATTGCGATGGTTCAGATGTTAGCTCAAAGCCTTGCTCCAAAGATCACAGTTAATTCAATATCTCCAGGATATCATATAACTGGTATTTATGATAATAGAGAAGATGCTATAAAAATGATAATGGATGATGGGCATGTTAAAACTCCTTTAAACAGATTAGGAACCGTTGAGGATGTAGCTGATGTTCTGTTATTTTTAGCATCACATCTATCGGATTTTATTACAGGACATAATTTCCCCATTGACGGAGGAATTGCTGAAGTTGGGGTTCCCGCGTATTACATTAAATCAGATATTTAAAATAAATTAAGAGGTGGAAAAAATTGATAAATACTATAATAGTTATATTCCAAATTATTTGGGTAATCCTTTTTGTGGGATTCTGGTCAGTTTTTTACTTTACAGAATACAAAAATCCCAAAATGTCAGAAGTTGAACGGAAACATGAATTATCCTTCCCTTTTCCAGATTTAGGTTGGATTGTGCCGAATCTGATTATAGCTACTATTGGTTTATTATTGGAGCAAAATTATGGATATTTCTTTTCCGCGTTAGCAGGTAGTGGAATGATGTTTCTAGGGATTATTGATCTAGCTTTTAATATTCAAAATGGGAAATTTAATAGAGAGGAATATGGTTTTGATGCGTTAGTTAGTATGGGAGTAGTCATCCTAACTCTAATATTTGGTCCAATTTTCATAATCTATGGTGCCATCGGTTTAAATATTTTTTAATATAAAGGAGGTAAAAGAATTGGTAAAAGAAAAGCTAATAAAAAAGCAACCATTTAAAGGTAAAAGTGCATTTCTCATAGGTGGGTCATCCGGAATGGGAAAAGCAATCGCAAATCAATTCGTACAATTAGGTGGCAATGTATTAATAATTGCGAGACGTCAAAACGTTTTAGAAGAAGCAACTGAAGAGATCAAGCACAAAATTTTAGAAGAATCTCAATCTGTGGAATATATATCTTGTGATGCTACTGATATGGAGAAATTGAAACCTTTACTTGATAATTTTATTAAAAATCATGGAATTCCAGATTATTTATTCAATCTCGTGGGACGTGCGATCCCAGGTTATATTGAAGAATATACTCTCGATGATTTTAAGGAAAATATGAATCTGAATTACTATGGACAATTGGTACCGACCCTTATTCTTCTTCCCTATTTTATGAAAGAAAAGAAAGGACATATAATCTACTTTTCATCCATGCTTGGGTATTTGGGAATGATGGGATATGGGGCATATATTCCTACTAAGTTTGCTATTGTCGGGTTAGCAGAGGCTTTACGCAATGAATTAAAACCTCATAATATAAAAATTTCAATAGTATATCCCCCCGATACAAATACACCAGGTCTTACAACAGAAAATGAAGGTAAACCACCAGAGTGTGCAATAATGTCAGAAACTGGAGGGCTCTTAGAACCCGAAGAGGTCGCAGAATACGTTACCAAAAAAGTTATGAAAAATAAGTTCCATATCTCTCCAGGTAATGCAAAACCGATTCGTTATTTTCATAGGATTATTCCTAAAGTTGTTAGATGGTATTTGGATCGAGATTATAAAAAAGCACGTAAAAAAGTAGGGAAAAAATAACTCAAGAATAATTGAGATAGAAATAAATAGTTTTAAAGCGAAATTTCTAACATTATTTATAATTTTTTAAGATGGAAAAGAAAATGACAAAAGAGAAAATTGCGGAAGATTTTATTAATGCAGCAGTAAATATGGATATTTTAAGGGCCAAAAAATCATGTAAGGAAGCAATTGCCCTAGGAATAGATCCTTATGAGTTTATAGAGATGGCAATCACAAAAGCTTTAACAATAATAGGAGATAAATTTGAAAACGAAGAATTCTTTTTACCCGAACTTTTCATGGCGGCAGAAATTGTAAAAAAATCCATGAGAATATTAGAACCTCATATAAAAGGTTCTGGGAAAAAGAAAAACCTAGGCAAGATTGTAATTGGTACAGCAAAGAGTGATATGCATGATATCGGAAAAAATATTGTTAGTTTTTTTCTTAAAGCAGAAGGATTTGAAGTTATAGATTTAGGGGTTGATATATCACCAGAAAAATTTGTAGAGGTCGTGAGAAATGAGAAACCTGATATTCTCGCAATTTCAGCACTGATTTCTTTAACAATGCAGGAAGTGAGTAAAACACTAAAGTCACTTGAAATCGCAGGCCTTCGGAATGATATTAAGGTAATCATTGGTGGTGCTACATTTACTCAGGAATTTGCTGATGATATCGGTGCAGATGCTCTAGCAATCAATGCAATTGATGGCGTTAAAATATGCAAGAGGTGGGTCGGAATATGAACGCGAAAGAAAGAATCTTAACTGTTCTTCGCCGAAAAGCGCCGGATATAATACCATTTTCAGTGTATTTTGAGACACTTCAATTAGCAGGACTAGCTGTCTACGAACCATGGCGCAAGCTATTAGATAAAGGATTATGCCTCCATGCACCATTAGTAACTCAAACTCATAAAGTGAATTGCCCCAATGCTACAATGGATATCACTCATCAATATGGAAATCATACTTCTTGGTCTCCAGCAGATCTGCTGATAGCAATGCAAGCACCTCATGATTTTTTGGGGAAATTTCGTACACCTCTAGGAGAAACGATTTTTAAAGCAAGTGTAAAAGGATTAGATTTTTCAGTCCAGCTTCCTTGGTTTCAAGAAGATGGTTATATTATTAAAAATTTTGATGATTATGAGGTTATCAAATTTCTTATAGAAGATTCTGAATACACTCCTTTCTATGATGAGATAAAAGAACTACAAATGATAATGGGTAATTACGGCATTGTTGACAGCCTTGTTCCAAAGTCCCCTTTACAGTCACTTATTATGTTAATGGGGCCACAAAAATTAGCTTTAGATTATTATATGCATCAAAAAGAGTTTGATGACTTGTATCGAGCCATTTACAAAAAACAACTTGAAATTTATAAAATTGCAGCTGAATCTCCGGCAGAAGTCATTTGGGCACCAGATAATGTCACTAGTCTTATTACAAGTCCAAAATTATTCGAAAAATATAATATTCCATTTTATAATGAGGCTGCCGATATTCTTCATAAACATGATAAGATTTATATTGTCCACATGGACGGTACATTAAAAAATCTTGCTGAACTTATCGCAAAAACACGGATAGATGTAATAGAAAGCTTTACACACCCTCCTGTTGGCGATTTAACCATCACGGAAGCAAAGAAATTATGGAAAGATAAAGTTATTTGGGCAAATTTTCCAGAACCTGTTAGTATGCAAGGACAAAAAGCTGTTCGAGCTAAAACAATAGAAATGTTAAATGATGCCGCACCTGGAGATAATTTCTTAATGGGCATTTCAGAAGGATTTCCATCATTTCAGCATATGTTAAAGTTTGTACCAATAATCCTAAAAACAATCAATAAATTTGGTAAATATCCAATACCTAGAGGGTAATTAAATTTTAAAATTCTCATTTTTTTTTGCAAAGATATATCTTAATTTGTGAGTATGTGATCCAAGGTCACCATGATTTTCTTTTTCCTTAATAACATTAGTCTCAATTACTGTAAATGATTTAAAATGTTTCAATATATCTTCTTCTGTGAAATAATGCGTAGGTCTATATGGTTTGCTTTCGAAAGTGTTCTCTTCAATTTTAGTACCCATACCAAAACTATTTTCTTGTTCAGAAAATACTGAAAAAAATACAAAACCCGAATCTCTCAGTTGTTTATAACATTTTTCTATGAATAAGACTCGTTCATTTCTAAGTAATAAGTGCAAAACATTATAGCAAAATATTGCATCATAGATTTCATTATTAAATGGCATATCTAACACTGAACCTAAGACAAGTTTAGATTTCGAATCAAATTCTTTAGCTACATTCAGCACTATTTCAGAAATTTCAATACCAGTTACTGCATAGTTGTTCTTTGAGAAAAGCTTTGTATGGCGCCCGTAACCAGCGCCAGGGATTAGGATTTTTATAATATTATATTTTTTAAACAATTTAAGGGCGTAAATTGCTGTTCTACTGGGCTTAGTTCCCCAGATTTTTCCTTTATCTGAGTATCTATTATTCCAATATTCCATAAATGTTTAAAATTAGTTAAATTAAAAGATTTAATTGTTCAAAATAAATATAATTTAATGAATATTAAAATTTCTATTTAATTGATTCAATGTTAGAATTTATGGAATGATACCGAAAAGTGAAAAAAAATAATAACGGTATAAAAAAGATTGGTTTAATAATAAATCCAATTGCGGGAATGGGTGGTACTGTAGGGCTTAAAGGAACAGATGGGGCTATCTACAAAGAAGCTATAAAAATGGGTGCAACACCAATAACCCCTATCCGAGCAAATGAATTATTGTCGAATGTAAAAAATAAAGAAAAAATAACCCTTTTGGTTGCACCAGGCAAGATGGGAGCTGATATTGTAAGAGATATTGGTATAAAATTCAAAATCATAGGAGAAATTGGCAAAGAAACTACAAAAGAGGATACAAAAAGAATTGCAAAGCAAATGCTAGAACAAAATATTGATCTTTTAATATTTTGTGGAGGTGATGGAACAGCGCGAGATATTTTTGATTCAATTGGGTTAGAAAAGCCTGTTGTTGCACTACCTGCGGGTGTAAAAATGTTTAGCTCTGTTTTTGCTATTAATCCTAGAGCTGCAGCAGAAATTGTCGATAAATTTATTGAAGAAACAATTGACACTCAAGAAAAAGAAATACTTGATATTGATGAGGATTTAGTTCGCCAAGATATCTTACAAGCAAAATTATACGGATATTTGAAAGTACCAAAAATCCTAAGTTTAATACAATCAGGGAAAACGGGTTCTGGAATTGGGAGAACAATTGAAGAAAATAAACAAGAAATTGCTCAATTCATTATTGAAAATATGGAACCTGATATCTTATATTTATTAGGTCCAGGTACTACAATAAAAACCATTACTGACAATCTCAATTTACCTAAAACTCTTCTTGGAATAGACGCTATTTATGATAAGAAATCTGTAGGAATAGATTTAAATGAAAGAAGTATACTTGAATTGTTAAATCGTTATAAAAAGACAATAATAATCATTTCACCTATTGGAGGACAGGGGTTTCTTTTTGGACGTGGAAATAAGCAAATCACACCTAAAATTCTAAGAATAGTTGGAAAAAAAAATATTAAAATTATATCAACTGTAGAAAAAATAAAACAATTAGCTTGTTTAAGGGTTGATACAGGAGATATTGAAACTGATAAAATGTTAATAGGATTTGCTAAAGTAATCACTGGTTATAAAGAAGAACTAATAATTAAAATAGAATGATTTTTTGGAAATGATTTTCACTTCATAATGGTTCAAAAGCGTCAATATCTTCAAGAAGATCTAATACTTTAAGACAATATTTATCTCTTTTTTTCAGAATTTCTTCTTCACTGCGATCTTGATAATCATAAAATCCTTTACCTGTTCTAACTCCAAGACGTCCTTGTTTTACTAGGTTTTCAACTTGAGGATATCTTTTATTAGTTCTGAATTCTTTCTGCTTATCAAGAATTAACTCTAGACCAGTAAAGTCTTGAGATTGAACAACACCTTGTACTGGAAGTCTTACACCAAGAATTGTTTTGACAGCAAAATCAATTTGTTCAGGTGTAGCCCACCCTTTTTGCAGCATCTCATAAACCTGAACGAAAATAACTCTTTGAATGCGGTTGAGAATAAAGCCATCTACATACTCCTTCATAACAAGTGCTTTTTTAGCAAGTTTTTCCATTAATATAACTGAAAAATCAATAATTTCTTGAGAGGTTTTTGGTCCAGGCACTATTTCAACTAAAGGTAATATATAAGCTGGACAAAACCAATGATGTATAATTAATCGTTCAGGTTTTTTCACATCCACAATATCATATATGTTTAATCCAGATGTATTGCTTGCCAAAACGGTATCTTCTGAACAATACTTATTTAGTTCCATAAAAAGTTCTTTTTTTATATTTGCTACCTCATTAACAGCCTCAACAACTAGATCAGCCCTTTGAGCACAAGGTTTAAGGTCAGATTCAAGATTAATTCTATTTAAAATAGTCGGAATTTCATTGCTTGATATCTTTTCTAACTCTGCTAGCAGATTTAGGTTTGAATTTATTAACATACTAGCACGTTCCAGTGTATTTAGATTTTTATCTACTAAATCAACCATAAATCCATGTTGGGCGTAAACTTGTGCTATAGCATGCCCCATTGTTCCTGCACCAACTACTAGAACATATTTAATTTCGTTTAAATTCATAAAAATTCATCAATTTAGTATTATTTAAATAGGTTTAAAAGCATTTATCTTTTCTAAATGTTCTAACATTTGAAGACATAAAATATCTCTTTTTCTAAGAATTTCTTGTTCACTTCGTCCATCATAATCATAGAATCCAATTCCTGATTTTACACCTAGATGCCCTTTCTCTATTTTTTCATTGATAAAATTTACATCTATACCTCTTATCTTTAAAACATCATTTATAAAATCTAATCCCATAAAGTCTTGGGATTGAATTTGTCCTACCACTGGTAATTTGATTCCTAAAGTATATTTTATTGCAAAATCAATTTGTTCTGGGTTTGCTAAACCTCGTGTTATGAGTTCATACCTAGCACCAGTAATAGCATTCTGAATTTTATTTACTATATACAAAGGAGCGAATTTTTTCATTAATAACGGTTTTTTTCCAATTTTTTGCATTAATTCCATCGAAAACTCTACAACTTCTTCAGAAGTTCTTCGTCC
>JAHWGK010000068.1 GCA_020054495.1 Thermoplasmata archaeon
GTCTTGAAAATCTGCGTAATGCCCCGATGCTCTGCATCGATTGGGATAGCAGATTTTAGGCGATTCTATTTACTTATTATCAAAGTTAATAGTTCATATGGTGAACTATTTATACATGCAACTGTTTTCGGGCGTCTTATGGTCTCTTATGTAAAAGAATTAATGGAAATATTTCAGACATTGCCACAAGATTTGAAAAAATTTGCACCTGGCAGAACTAATGTTGGGAATAAGTTTGGTATTACAGGTGTTCAACTAATGACTCTGTATTTTGTTAAACATAATGATAATTGTAAAACTAGTGATATTGCAAATTTCCTTTCAGTTTCTCCTCCAGACACAACAAGAATTGTAGAAACATTGGTAAAAAAAGGATTTGTTGAACGGATCAATGATGAGAAAGATCGCAGAATTTTACGGCTTAGAATAACAGGAGAGGGAAAAAAAGTTTTTGAGAACATAAGAAAAGAGTTAGCTTTATCTAATGCTTTAAAAAAACTGGATTAAAAAAAAATTATAAATTATAACTAAGAGGCAAAAATATGATAATGGATCGATTTGGAAAAAAAGTCTCAAAATATCCAAAGGCAACAATTGCAATAGTTGTAGTAATAACTATGATTGCTATGATTTCTATGCAAATATTTGGTAGTGAACAAGAGTTTTCAGAAGAATCATTTATGCCGGATATGGAAATTTCCCAAGCTTCTGATGCAATATCTGCAGATTTTACAACTACTGCTAGTGTTTCAATTCTTGTAAAATCAAGAAGTAATAATGTTTTAACTTCTAATAATCTTGTTGAAATGCTTCAAATTGAGAATGCTATCATTACCAATCCAGATATTGTATCTGCTCTGAATATTCCTGAAATGCCGTCTGTTAATGTAATTTCTGTTGCAGATATAATTGCTCAAATGGCTTTGCTCCAGCAAGACATTATTAATCCAACGATGGAACAGAAAATTTTTGCGATTCAAAGTATGAATGATAATCAAATAAAACTACTCATTAACGGCATATTAAGCTCAGATGAAACACCGATTGAAGTTAAAGGCATGTTTTCAATGTGGTTAACAAAAGATTTTAATCTAGCTGATGACGAAGTAAAAGCAAAGGGTACAATGATTATTATTAGTCTAAATCCCTCGATAGTTGGAGGAAGCACCGGTATGTATTCATCAGGAGAATCCGGGCTTTCAAAAATAGAAAAAAGAATGGATGAAATCGTCAAGAACACTGAACTTGAGTTTACAGATATGACTGTGATGGGTTCAAGCATAATTATGGATGAGATAATGGATGCTGCCACCGAATCAATGGCAATACTATTACCGCTTGCTTTTACGTTGGTAATTATTATTTTAGCAATAATCTATAGAAGCGGAATAGATATGCTTTTCAGTCTTCTTGCATTAGTTTTTGCAATAATTTGGGTTTATGGTTTTGGTTCTGCAATGGGATATTCTTTTAATCCAATGACTACAGCTGTTCCTATTCTAATTGTTGGACTCGGAATTGACTATGGTATTCATATTACTATGAGATATCGTGAAGAGATAAAGAGTAGTAAAAAGATTAACCAAGCAATAATTATTACTATTGCATCCGTGGGTATGGCATTACTGCTAGCTACAGTTACAACTGTAGTATCGTTTCTTTCAAATTTAGCATCTCCAATAAGTACTATAGCAGAATTTGGGGTCTTATGTGCAGTTGGAATAATTGGTAGTTTTGTTACTATGACTACATTTGTTCCAGCTTGTAAACAACTTAGAGAAAATAGACGGTTGAAAAAGGGTAAATTTGTAGAGATTAACTCTAGAAATGATACTTCAAATAACAGAAGGTCGAAGATAAAAAGTGCTGGTGTAGCGGTTCTTGATAAAACAATGGGTAGTGGTGCAGTTGCTGCTGAGCACCATCCAATTCCTATGGTTTTTATTGTATCTTTAATTACAATTGGTGCTGTTTTTACAGCAATACAATTAGAAACAACTTTTAATTTTGAAGATTTTTTACCAGATAATTTGGATATATCAAAAGATCTAGATTATATGATGAATGAGTTTGGAATTAGTGTCGCGGGCGATGAAAAAGTCAATATTTTAGTAAAGGGCGATATTACCGATCCAGAAATATTGCGAGATATGGATAAAACGATAAATAACATGAAGGATGATAAATCAGTAATTAAAAAAGCAGATGAACCAGATGTTCAATCGATATTATGGGTCATGAAGGATTGGGCGACAAATACGACTCTTTATGGAGTTCAGGATGCAAGTTACGACCCAGAATTTGAAACTATATATTATAGTATTATGACAAGTGATGGTATACCAAATCAAGATGCTACAAAAGAAGATATTGCTAATTTGTATAATTGGCTATATTCAAATCCACTATCTATAACGGCAGTTCAATATGTTTTACATCAAACAGAGAACAACGATTATGATAGCACAGTTTTACGAATTTCTGTTAATGTCGATTCAAATGATAATGAAGCAATTGAAACACTTCACAATGATTTAAAAGAAGATAAAAAACCATTAGATAATAGCGCAGATATTGCTATAGTTACGAGTGGCTCAATTTTAACAAAAGTTATCATGGATTCCTTAAACGAAAGTCAAATCCGTTCATTGATTATTACGATTATTTTATCTTTTATTGTTCTGACTATTGTATTTTGGTATAAATGGCGATCATTAATCCTTGGATTAATTACAATTACCCCTGTAATATTTTGTGTTGCATGGACCCTTGGAACAATGTATTTAGTAAACATCCCACTTAATATGATGACGATAACAATCGCATCTTTAACTATCGGTCTAGGAATCACATATGGGATACATATTACTCATAGGTTCCTTGAGGATCTTGAAAATAATAATTTAAAAAATAATCTTCTAATTCAAAAGAAAGTTCAATGCCCGAATTGTGGTAAAATTATAAGTGTTTCTGGTAAACCTGGGGAAGTTGTAAAAGTTACATGTCCATCATGTGCTACATTGGGAAAAGTCACATTTAAAAAACCAATTTCAACCTCATCATATATTGATGATGCATGTCGAAGTACAGTTACTCATACAGGCACTGCATTATTTGGAGCTGCTGCCACAACTATTTCTGGCTTTGGGTTACTTGTGTTTGCTACGATGCCACCCTTACAACAATTTGGAGGTATAACCGCGTTGACTATCTTATATAGCTTCTTAGCATCGGTGTTCATCCTTCCAACATTTCTAGTAGTATGGGCAAAATGGAAACAAAAAAATAATCGTATTAATTTTTAGCACGCCCTCATCAGGATTCGAACCTAGGTTATTGATTTCAAAGGTTATTTAACCAATACTAGGTCGTTTTTCTCCCTAAAAACAAACTGTGCTAATTATTAACAAGGGGCCCGAGGCGGGATTTGAACCCGCCACAGAGGATCCACAGTCCCATATGTTGCCAGGCTACACTACCCGGGCCATTTTTTAGATGGAGGCAATCTCTAAAGAAATACTTATAATTTGCTGGTAATACGATAAAAATTAAAAATAGAGAGTTAGGATTTGTTAGGGGTTAAAAATTATAAGTTTAAATAAACCAAATTTCTAATTGTTCTAGATCTCACGTCGAATGAGTATATTTATTTTATATGAAAAATTTCTGAAACGATTAAAAGATCAACACATTGATATTTATCAATCATTCCTAAACATACTCGATTAATATTTATTAAAATGCAAATTACGCACATAAAAATAATAGTTGTACAACAATCTTTAAATATGGTATAATATAAATATATATCAAAATTTATTTAAAAAATTAATAAAAATAATAAAATTTAAGATTAAAAAAAACGAGATTGGCAGAGTATGGCTAAAAAACATATCCTTAAAAAAATTAAAAGAAAAGATACAGCTGTATCTGAAGTACTTGGAACCATTTTGTTACTTGTCATATCTGTTTCTTTATTCTCTACAATATATGTTACTATTTTTTCGATTGAGGTTGAATCTTCCACTCCCGCAGTAGATATTATTGGTACAATAGATGAGAATATGCTTATATTAGAACATCGTGGAGGAGTATCTTTATCTCTTGATACCGAAATTATTCTAGATTTTAATGGAAGTTCAAGAGAATCAATAAAACTTGATAACGGTGATTATTTAGATGATGGGTACAAGAATGATGGAAAATGGGACATCGGCGAGAGAGTTACTTATCCTTTAAGCAGTTTGAATGATTTTATGCGTTTTGATCCAGTTGATGTAATGGTTGTTGATAAAAAAAGCAGTTCTGTAGTAATGATGGGAACTGTAACAGAAGCCAGAGTCGCTGATATTAAGGTAAAAATGAGCGTTTCTGATACAGAACCATTTATTGGCGATGATATAATAATTTCTATTAATATTAGCAATTATAAGGGTCCAAGTGATGCTAAAAATATATCAATTAAATATCTATTACCCGGATATTTAACTTATAAAAATAGTGACCCATCCCAGGGCAATTACAATAATGAAACTGGTATTTGGGAAGTGGGGAATATCACCGCTGGTTCTGTAGCAATTATTAATATTACTGTAACTGTTTCATCGTATGCTTACAATCCAAAAATTACTCAATTTGCTTTACTTTTAGATGGGTCTGGAAGTATTAACTCTAGTTCATGGAATTTAGCAATTGATGGATTAGTTGATGCGATAGGTACTGAAACTGTTTTTCCTAGGGATGGAACAGTTGAGCTTACAATAATTCAATTTGGTGTTGGTAGCAGAGGAATATGTGCACGACTTGAAGTAGGACCTGTTGTTGTAGATAATAATAATTATGCAACAGTTAAAGATCAAATTAAAAATTTGAAATATAAACAAGGCAAGGGATGGACTGCTACTGCTGCTGCTATCTACTATACTGCTGATATACTCGCAGGTTCAATTAATTTTGGAGGATTTAATCCAAATCATAAACAAATAATAACATTAGTAACTGATGGAAACGCCAATGTTTATTCTGAGCCTGGGGAAATATGTGGAACTATTTGGAATAATAAAGCTCTTGGTCAAACAGCTGCTTATAATGCCAGAATCTATTTAGAAAATAAGCTTTTAATGACTACAGACAAAGATGAATTTAACGTTATAGCAGTCGATCCAGGTCCTAACCATGATCCAATTGATAAAGAGTGGTTATGCGATGATATAGTATGGCCACAACCATGTTATGATGGCGAACCGCCACCTGAAGAAGACAACGGATGGCCACCACCAGGCCCTGGATGGTATAATTATAGTAAGAGTTTTACTGAATTTCAAATTGCTATTAAAAATCATTTTATAATTATGTTTAGTAAAATAAATAATTTTGTAGAAGTAAAAGAAGCGGCTTACATGGATTCAAACTTAAACGATAACATGGCAACTGTTTCAATATATCCACAAAATCCATGAATGTAAATAGGTGAAAATGTGAAAAGAATAGTAAAAAATATTAAAAAGTTCAGAGAGGCTAGCGACGGGGTTGCAGGTATCGTTGTTGCTATTCTATTAATCGGATTGTTTATTTCAGCAATTGCTTTTGTCCAAACTATATATGTTCCTCAATGGATGGAACAAAAAGAATCAGAACATATGGGTGAAATAGCAAATCAATTTGCACAATTAAAATTTTCAATAGATACTTTATCAGTAGCAACTCAACCATATAGTCAAATATCAGTTCCAATAACACTTGGAAGCGATGAAATACCATTCTTAAATTCAATGAAATCATATGGTTCATTAAATATTCTACCAAATGATTACAAAATTACAATTAAAGATAAAAATGGATACACACAATCTTATATCCTCGGGTCAATAAAATATGAATCAACAAATGCTTATTATATGGATCAATCCTACGTTTATGAAAATGGAGCATTAATATTAAGTCAACCTTCAGGTGATGTAATGGCAGTACGACCTGCTTTTTCAGTGATTGGCACTGAAGATTTATCATTTAAAATAATAAGACTTGTGGGTATAGGTGGAAAAACTTCTGCAAGTGGATATGGTACATATCCAGTGCAAACAAAGTTCTTCAGCTCTGAAATATTATATATTAATAATGTTCAAGAAATAACAATTTATAACTCTTATAATAATGCATGGCGTAACTATTTCGATGATACTTTATCAGATTCAGCGTTAAATTTTTCTATAGATAATGCTGCGGATGGTCATGGTATAACTATAACATTTTATAATACGGATGGGGCAGATTTTCCTGAAATAATATTAAATCTTATAGAAATTGAAATTCAAATTTCTCCTGGATGGATTGGATAAATACATTTTTAATTGTTTCCTAATAATTGCAGTCATGTTATTTTTTTCAATTATAAACATGACAAACTAAAATAATGAGTATTTAATTGCTGTCCTTGTGCAGGGGTAGCCAAGCCTGGTCAACGGCGCAAGGTTCAGGGCCTTGTCCTGCAGAGGTCCAAGGGTTCAAATCCCTTCCCCTGCATTTTCTAAAACTTGTTCACATGAAGTATATCTTCTAATTTTCTTTTTGGGACATGCAAAACTTCGTTTTTATCTCTCCAGTATTTTACAGAATCTTCAAAATCTTCAATAACTGGCTTCTCGGCTTTATAACCTAAAGCAATCACTGAATCTACAATCATATCCTTAGAGATATTCAGTACCTCCTGAAGTTTACCTCTATCTATTTTGCACATAATACAACTGCCGATACCTTCTTCTTCAGCAGCAAGTACAATATTTTCAGAAGCCAAACTGGCATCTCTAGAATACCATTTGTTATTAGTGTCTCTAACAAGAATGATAATATATGCAGTTGGTCTCTCTTCTTTAATTGGAGCCCATTTGGGTTTGATATAAGCTGCCCAACTAAGTGTTTCAAAGACTTTATCTCGCAGATTTTTTTCAGTTACAACAAAATATTCAAGTGGTTGAAGATTGGCAGCTGATGGAGCAAGTCTTGCTACGTTTATAAATTTCTTAAGCAGCTCTAATGAAATTGATTTTTGTTGAAAACGCCTTATGCTTCTCCTTGAAAGAATAGCTTCATATACATCCATAGATACCACAAACCATGAACCCACATTACTAATAAATAAATTTTCTTTATTTTAAAGAAAGAATTCCACCCGGTCTATAGTGAACGAAGTGAGCGATGACCGGTGGTCAAGGGGAAACAAACCATA
>JAHWGK010000069.1 GCA_020054495.1 Thermoplasmata archaeon
CGAGTATATTAGACTCTGGATGTGCAAAGTCAACTGTAAATAAATATTTTCCTGGGTGCCATTTCTTGTCTTTTCCGATATACTTACCGGCTTGTCCGTCTAATATATCCCAACGATGGACAGAAGGATAATAAGAAAAACAATTCCAGAGCTGTAGTTCATCAAGTCGTCTTGCGGGCACTCCGGATGGTTCAAATCCCTGTTGAATAAACGCGCTAATTGGTAGGCGATAAAATATTGCACCGTTTTCCATAATAGCATGAAATAATATACTACGGCCTGTAAGAGCGCTAAGACCAAACACAATGCAGTCTTCAACTTCTCCATGATGTTTTTTAAGATCATATAAATATTCTCTTTTTATTTGTGCATAGGTTGCCGGTATGTTTGCATTTAAGTAAGCCATAATTTATCCTCATTTTATTGTACCCCAGTTTGGTCCAGATTCACAGTCTACTTTGTTATTTATTTCTAACTTAATAGCTTGCTCCATTGTATCTTGAACCATGGTCCGTGTTTCGTGGTCCTTGATTGATACACAAAGCTCATCGTGTATTTGTATATGAGGTATAATACCTTTTTCATATAACAAGACCATTGCCTTTTTTGTCATATCAGCAGCTGATCCTTGCACCAATCTATTTAATGCTTTGTATGTAAATGCTCTTGTATAATGTTTTTCAAAATGCTCATTATCAGAGTCTATTAATTTGTCATATTTTTCCATTTGCTCTAATTTATAAGCATCTATGGCTTCTTCTTTTGTAGCGTGAAGTTTTACTTCAGTAAAACGATTAGTTTCAGGGTTCCATTCTTTGTCTCTAGTTTCCCATTTATCAAAACGACAAAACCTATCTCCTAATGTAAATAATAATCCTTCGTTACTTGCAAATTCTGACAAATCTTGAGATAACTGTTTTACAAAAGGAACTTTAGCATGATAAGTATTAAATAATGTCTTAGCTTGTTTTGCATCTAAGTTTAGTTCTTTTTGTAATTTTATCCTACCCATACCATAAAACAAACCAAGGTTAATTGTTTTAGCTTGCTTTCTCGGTATATTTGCCATGTCCGCAACAATTTGATGAAAGTCTGCATCTTCTTTGTCAAATTCTTTTTTTAAATCTGCAGTTCCAGCCATACCTAATTTAATAGCATAGTGAACTACAATACGTGGCTCTTGTTGACTGTAATCAAAACTATACCAATCGCTTCCAGTTTCAGGAATAAATAACTCTCTCATTTTTTTCCCTATATAACCTTTAGAAGGAATTTGTTGTAGGTTAGGGTTACTCATAGAAAATCTACCTGTTACAGTTCCTCCATGTTCTCCTCTAATTTGATTTATATCTGCATGTATTCGTCCATTATGAACAAACCCTAATAGTCCTTCTATAAAAGTATTTTTAGCTTTATCAAATTCTCTAGCTTTAGCTATTAGTCTTAAATATTTATTTTTATGAGTAGATAAATAATCTTTAGGAAGTTGGGGCATTCCAGATTTAGGTGTTTTTGTATAATCATTAATACCTTGATGATCTAGCAAAGCTTTAATAGAAGATGCGGCCCAAATTTCTATTCGAATGTTAGTTTTTCTAGCAATATAATTTATAATATTATCTCTAGTTTTTTCTAAACGTTTACCAAATGCTCTAGCTTTTTCGACATCAATCTTAACGCCTTTAAATTTCATGTCAACCAAACAAGGAAATAATTTTGTTTCTAATTCAAAAATACTTCTAGAAGTTTTTTTTTCATTGTCTTCAGGTTTAATGTATAATACTTCGTCAAGTTTTTTATCAAACTTTTTCCACAGTTTTAAAGTTAAATCTACATCTTGTTTTGCATAATCTTTTACAATAGATGCAGGTAACTTGTGCATATTACTCATCGGATCTTTAATTGTTCCTTTAGACCATGCAAGAGTTTTTTCTTGTAAATCATATCCACCTTTTCTTCCTATTTTAAAATCTTTACATAAAGAATCTAAAGAATACTTAAATCTATTTTCATCAATTACAGAACCTGCAATCATTGTATCAACAATACGACCTTTCATTTTTTTACCTGTAACAGCTCTAATCCAACATACGTCATACATTGCATTGTGAAATACTTTTGTTATCTTTTCATTTTGAAATAATTTTTCATCTAAAGCTTCCCAAAATTTTATTTTTTTATCTAAAGGCACGTGTATATCTGAGTGACTAATTGGAAAATACACAGTGTCTTTTCCTGTTGCAATAGCAACTCCACATACAAAACCATCACCTCTTATAGCACCTAGACCTTTTGTTTTTAAATTAGGATCATAAGTTTCTAAGTCAACTGCAACTGTATCTATACCTGTTAAATCTAGATCTTCTGGTGTCTTACACATCATAATCCCTTTCTAATATCATCTGTAAATAATGTATTGCTTTCTTTATATCTTCTTGCTTCCCCTTGTGTGGATGCCTGCATATATATTTTATAGCATTCCCTTCTGCAAAAAGCAATTTGTTTTCATTTATAAACTCTGCAGGTTGTATTTTAAAATTTTTATAATGTTTTCCTCCAACTTGTTTTTCTAAACAATCATATTGCATACCTTTAAATATAGTTTTATCTGTCATGTTTTTTCCTTAATGTTGTAAGTAATTATAATTAAAATTGTCATGTTTTTTTCCTAATGTGTACCTATCTTGTGACGCTACAGTCCAACAGTCTACTCTACCTCTACTATATGCTACGTATTTTAGTCTCAATTGAGTAAAATAATCTTCTCGTCTGGTACAAGTTTCATCAACTATTACATTATCGTAAGTCTGTCCTTTTACTTTATGTATGTTTCCATAATAAACTCTTGCTTCCCCTTCTGTGTCCACTCCATCTCTTATTAAATTATTTATGTACATAATTTTTTCCTCATTTGTTTTTGATTTAATTCTTGTGTGATAAAAGTCAGTAAAATCAAGGCTTTCTGCACGTAAATATTTTTTTTCTATTAACTCATGAATAGAATAATCTTTGTTTATCCAATCTTCAAAAGTCGATTCTCCTTTTCCTCTTACAATAACTTGTTGACCCATGTAATTCCAAAATTCTTTTATTTGTTTTAAAGAAACTTCTTTTCCTTTTACAAATTCTGGCCATGTTTTATGACATCTTATTTCTTTTTTAGAAACATAAGGATCGCTGCCTACATGACAAAACTCTATACCATGATAAAGTAAAAAAGATCTTGCCCATTTTCCAGAAGGTACTCCTCTGTAAGTAAATAAAAAAGTTTCTTTAGTGTTTTTTATTTTATCTAATAAAGTCTCCATAGCTGAACAATCAGTAGTTAGACTTGGTAGATAATAACGTTTTCCAATAATATTTTTTGCAGGTTTCCAAACTCTTTCGTATCCGTAATGGTCCCATATAGGTCTTATTATTTCTTTACACAATGTGTTTATTGTTTCTCCACATCTTAGACCTTGTTCTAATTGCTTTGCGTCTTTAGAAAGTTTATGAAAATAATCTGCGTCAGCACCAGAAAATTCAAAAATTGTTTGATCTGCATCTCCTACCATAAAATATTCTTTTACGTTTGTAGACATTTTTTCTAAAGCTTTTAATTGAGGTATATTACTGTCTTGAGCTTCATCAACTATTAAAACATCTATGTCTGGAACAACTGCATGATCTATAAAATCTTTTATCATGTCATCATAGTCACATACTTGATTAAGTTTTTTATAATTATCATAAACTTCTTTCATTTCACTAATCATTTTAAAATTGTTATAAGGATAGTAATTAGAACTAGTCTCTCTTAAAGAATTCCAATGCTCTTTAATTGTTCTTCCTTGCCCAAAAGCATCTCCAAGAAATTTAAAAAATTTATGTTTATCACTTTCAAATTCTGATTGAGTCACTCTTTGTGCTTTAAAGCCACTATTTTCTGTACATAGATTAAGATAATCTGCATAACTCCTCAGTTCTTTTTTTAATAATTTGCTTTTACAAAAAGAATGTATTGTGCATATTTTATATTTAAAAAATTTTTTTCTTAAACCTCTTTCTTTCATTTCTGGTAAATCTAAAACTGCATCTTTTAATTCATCTGCAGCTACATTTGTATGTGATAACATTATTATTTTTTCTGGAGTGTAATTTTTTAATAATTCTTTATACTTTTCTATTAAAAATAAATGAGTTTTTCCTGTACCTGGAGGACCAGATACAAATTTAGGTTGTTTCATGTGTTATTATCCTTTCTTTTATTTCTTGAGCTTCTCCTTCTATAATTAAATTATCTTTTTTTATATTATAGTTATCTATTTTATAAGAAGGACAAGACTCTTCTTTATATTTACCTCTATATCTTTTAGCTCTTAAAATACGCTTGCACTTTAAAACAAGATCTACTCTTGCTAAAGTTACTCTTTTTTCAGTTAAAAATTCATCAAATTTATTTAAATTAAACTCTAAACTACTATTTTTCATATTAAAATAAGGCATGTTAAAGTCTGCTAATTCTTTTTTATCTGTGTAAGCTTTAAATTTATCTATAAAAGATTCAAACCATCCTATAAATCTTACATCTTCACTAGACTCCGGATCATAATCTTGTGATCTAGTTCTTGCTTGAAATTTTGCTAACATCATTTTATCAAAATCTGTTTCTTTCATAAAAGGTAGAAAAACAGCTGCTTGTCTCATTACTTCATCGTAGAAAATTTTCTTTTTCATTAACTGTGGACCTTCTACAGTTATATCTGTTTCTATTTTCTTTCCGTCTTCTATTGAATAAATTTTTACAAAATATCTATCACTACCATACTCAACTATATCACCTATGTGTTCTTGTATTTCTTCACTGTTATTTTTAACACCAATCCAACTAAATAATTTGGCAACATCTTTTTTATCTACATTTAAAACTTCTGCTAATTTTGGAATGCCGTATAGTTTATCTGCCTTTTTTCCTGTTGTGCCTTTTTGATTGCGTTCATCTGCTTCAGTGTCATTTGCTTCAATAGCAATGTTGTAAACAAAACTATCTATTTCTTCAGTTGTCCAGTCTGTATTTTTAATTAAGATTCCAGCTATGGCTGTACAATAAATATCTCTAGAGCCTGTAGAAGGATATAAAATAGCAAGAGCAGCAGATAAAGCAATCTTACTAACGTCTATTACTATATTACCACTATACTCATGTATTTCATTATAATGTGACCACTCTACTGTCTCTCCGTTATCGTCATAAGGAGATTCTGGAATTATGGTGTATCTTTCTTTACCACTTCTTAACTCACAAAGAGTTGCGCCATGTGGAAATTTTTTAAAATTTTTCTCAAAACTTTTTGGTAATATATATTGTATAAATTCACAAGACCCTTTCCAAAGATAGTGACTGTTAGGGTTATTTCTTCTTCCATAAATTGCTCCACAATCTTTTAAGTAATGTGTTATAAATCTTTTGACTACAGGATTATCTATATCTAAGTCAACATGGCTATCTAATCTTAATGCTATTTGTGCTTTTGAATAATTATTTTTCCATTCTTCTTTCGTTAAACTAAAATCATCTTTCTTCCAACTGACCCTAGCTTTTTTTTGATCAGTGGGTATTATCACGTGACCAAGATCAAGCCAATCTTCATACGTAATCGGAATTTTGTTTATCTTATCATTCATAAATTAAAATGGGCATCTCTACTCTCGCTTTGACGCCCATTACCTAGGATACTATAAATTTAAAGATTTTTTAGTTTCTTCTTGAGATTCAGGTTTAGCTTCTACTTCACCCTTACCTACAGATTCTGCAAAAGATTTTGCCATATCGTATATAGCTTTGTCTTGTACAGGACCAACCTTAGATACATCCCAACCAAACCATGTTCCTTTGTCATTAGACATCTGAACAGTTGATAGTTTATAAATGTGGCTATAAGTAGGCGGCGTGAACAAGCCGTTTTTACCCTGCAACTTTAAACCCATCATCATTGAGTTCCATTTTCTACTAACTTTAAGTTGAGTAGACTTCATAGAAATCAAAGCTGTTTGTGGATTGTCATCAAGAGTCAGTACAAAATGACTAGCAGTGTTATCAAGATAGTTACCGTTTGGTAATCTGTCTTTATAATCCTTACCTCTAGTTGTTTGACTTACAATGTCACTGTCTGCGTCGTGCATTGCAACAGGTGCGCCAGTGCTCTGACCTCTGTCTTGCCATTCAATGTACTGTCTTTTATAATGACAAGGTACAACATTCAAACTGTCATACAATGTATTAGTTACAGTGTTTATTATTTTGCCAGGCTCTGCGCCTTCAACATATTTTCCATGAGTCTTATTGACTTCTGGAGATAGTTGGCCCAAAATTTTTAAGAAAGGCAACGCAAGATCTTCTTGCGATATATTTTGAGCGCCTTGTGCTGCATCAGCTTCCATATCAAATGTTGCTAATGCGCCTTCTTTTTTTTCTGCTACTTGGTTCATGTTTATTTGTTCCTTTTTATTGTTGTTTTGTTCTCTGAGAATACCCCAAAGATTTCCGTTGGCATTTCTTTTCCTGCCTCAATACGCTCACGGACTAGCGCTTTCAGAGTCATGGGCTCAACCTTCATCTTTTGTGTCGGTTGAAACCCTTGACCCTTCGCAAGTTCAGCATATGTTGCTGCCTTGTTATCCTCGTTACGACCAAATGATACCAAGATCTCGTTCTTAATAATATCACCTAATCCATTGTTACGAAGCCAGTTAAACGCCGTCTCTTTATTTGCTTCTGTAATAGTAGCACGATACGTCGTTGAAACTTTAAGATGTGATCCATCTTGTAGTTTTAATTCTGCTAAACCCATCTCGGACATCATGGTAGGTATAACCTCACCTGATATACGTTGGTATTCTTTTTTTAAATCTTTTATATTGTTCTCACTTGTTTCTATTCTTTTGTGCAACCCCTCTAACATCTCTACTTGATCTGCAAGAGACTGAATGTTTTCAGTTTTCTTCATTGCATCTTGTTGGTCTTGTTCAAAGTTAATCATCTATTTCTCCTTTCTCGTATAGATTAATTTCAATAGGATAATATTTTCTTTCTTGTTTATCCCACTTCAATACATTGTATTTGCCGTTTGTAATATCAGATACAATAGAACATGCAACACCAATGATTGCAGGATCTCCTGTTAATAATAAATAATCTTC
>JAHWGK010000006.1 GCA_020054495.1 Thermoplasmata archaeon
TCCCATCCAAAGGATGGAATGATCTTGTTCCCTATTTACATGTCTGTGAGTCAAAAAGTGCAAAAGCCTTGTTATAAGTTCAACAAACAAATATCCATTTCTTAATTGATTTTACTCAAATAGTGTAATTAAAGGGAGAAATTATTTGAATATAAAAAATCTAAGCCAAATAGCAAAGGAAAAAGGTTTGAAACTAAAAGTTAAAGAATTAAAAAACGCAAAGGATGCTCAAGATGCTCCCTCAATGTATGCTACATTCAACGTAGTATATGATGGGAAACTTCTTGTTGACCATTATATTTCTAGCAAGAGATTTCTTAATATTATCAATAAAGAGATAAAATAATAATTAAGCAGATCACATAAAAAAATTATATTTAAGCTGGTAAATTGGATATTCAAATCCAAGTGGAAGAATAACAATTAATCTTTTTTCACTATTCTTCTTTTTTAATCATCGTTTTATAACATGGATAAAAATTTTCGATTTCCTCTAGTTGCCATAACAGAAAACCAAGATCCTCTTCAGGCAAATTAACTTTATTAATTTTTTCAAGCTTCTCCATATTTCTTCCCTCTTGCTACACCATATAATATTTATTCCTCATTGTATATATACTTTACTACAGCTCTTTTAATAAAATTCTCTCTATAATAAGAGTTTAAATGTTTTTTTCTTAAGTATAAAAACAAATAATATTGCGCAAATCACAAATAAAATCTCAAAACCAGGAGTTTTAATTACAGGTGGTTTAGATCCCTTTTTAATATCCTGATAATTATTGGAAAAAGTATTCGGTAAAATAATATTTTCATCTGAATTGCTAAGGTATATTCCAGAGTTATCATTGTTTTTAATAATATTGTTTGTTGCATTGTTATCCTTAGAAGAACTTAAAGAAATACCCCTGGTACCATTTGCAATAAAATTATTGTGAATCAAGTTGTTAAACGAATATTCTAAATTAATACCAAATATATTTCCTGTGAAATTGTTACCAGATATAACGTTTTTATCTGACCATCTGCCAAGGAAGATAGCCATATAATCATCAATAAATGTATTTGTTGTTATTAGGTTATTATTGGATTCGTATAAAACAATACCAAAATTAGCATTATCATTAATAATATTATTACAAAGTTTATTATTAGAAGAGTTTTGTAAACGAATTCCCTCCCAGTTGCCTAAGATAGTATTATCTATAATGTTATTATAGGAGTAGTCGGGACCTGTTATATATACTCCAACCCTACCATTTTCTATTGTAAATCTCGTTATATTCACCCACGAAGATTTTATCAAAATAATAAATAAACTCCCATCGCCTTTTATAAATGTACTTTTTTTATCCAATCCAACTAGATTTATAGATTTATTAATGACAATGTTTTCATAATATGTTCCATTGTACACATAAATCGTGCCATTATTCAAAGAGTTATCAATGGCATCTTGAATAGTAGAGTAGTTCCCAATTCCAGTGCCACCTACATATAATATATTTTCATCGTTTGCTTTACAAATTTCTACGTTCAGAAAAATGTTAAAAAAACTAAAAATCAGAATGAAAAATATTGCTACCAAAAAAATTTTGTGTAATATATTGCTCCATCCTTGCATTGTAACAGAAATCAATAGTTATATCTTATACTTTTCTTATTCTCATATATTGTGAAATGGAGTTTCAAAATGATAGAAGCAAAGATAACATTTTATCCTAACACTGCAGAACCTGTTAGCCTTAAATGTGAAATTGCAAAAACATTTTCAGCAAAAATGAAAGGATTAATGTATACAGAATCCTTGCCAAACGATGAAGGCATGTTTTTTCCATTTTTGCTTCCATGGCATAGATTTTTTTGGATGAAAAATGTAAAAATACCTTTGGATATAATTTTTATAAACCGAAAATCAGAAATCATTGCTATATATGAAGCCCCGGTAGAACAAGGCTTTTTTCATAAAATATATTGGAGCCATGGTTTTTGTAAATATGTTGTAGAATGCAATAAAGGATTTTGTAAACAAAATAATATATTAATCGGAAATAAGATAAAAAACGAATAAATAAAAAAAAAGAGAGTTGAGCAGGATATAAACCTGCTTTTGTATTTTATACTTGTTCTACTCTGTAACTGTTATTTCTACAATGTAATCATCAGTTAAACCGTACATATCTGTTACAGTTAAGGTAGCATTATATGCTGCAGCAGCTGTATAGTCATATGTTATCGGACCTGCTGTGGTATTATCAGCCGTACCATCCCCATCAAAGTCCCAGGAATAGGTTAATGTATCACCAGCATCTGGATCAGTTGATGTATCCGTAAACACAACAGATAAGTTTGTTGCTACATAAGTAAAGCCTGCAGTTGGTGCAAGATTTCCAACAACAACAGTTGCTGTAGCGGTTGTTTCATCAGTTGAATCATTCACAGTTAATGTAACTGTAAAAGATCCGTTTGTAGCATATACATGAACTGGGTCTTCTTCTGTAGATGTTTCTCCATCGCCAAAAACCCACGAATAAGTCAAATCGTCCTCATCAGCATCGGTACCTGTACCGTCGAATGTTACTGTTCCTCCAGCCATAGAAGTATTATGAACCACTGAAGGAATAAAACTAGCTGTAGGTGCAGTGTTTTCTTCTTCCTCTTCTTCTTTATCTTCTTCGACACACCCGCTTATTATCCCTACCAGTAGTACTATACTCACTAGCAGAACAAATATTTTCTTTTTCAAATTTCTCTCCTCCAAATAAATTTCTATATATCTATATACACTATATGTTAAGAGGTTAGATGAAAAAGATAGTATATATTTCTTTCGGATTTTTTTCGACATCATGAGACAGATATTTCTCTGGCGTATTATTTTTAACCAAATTAGTTTTAAATGAATACTTTTATAATTACATTTTCTATTACAGCACCTGGGTGCAAAATTCTCCCAACTAAGGAGGGTTACATTTTGGCAAAGGTAACAGCATATGATTTAGCTAAAAAACAGAAAGAAATCTCAGTCGCAGAATTCTTTGAGCGGAATAAACACATACTTGGTTTTGGAAATCAAACAAGAGCACTTATCACTAGTGTTAAAGAAGGTGTTGATAACGGTCTTGACGCTTGTGAAGAGGCAAATATTCTACCAGATATATATGTTGAAATTAAAAACCGCGAAGATGGTGAATGCAAGCTTATCATAGAAGATAACGGTCCAGGCGTTGTAAAAAAACAGATTCCTCATATTTTTGGTAGACTACTTTATGGTTCAAGATTTCACGCTATAAGACAAAGCAGAGGACAACAAGGAATCGGTATTTCTGCTGTTGTTTTGTATGGCCAATTAACCACTGGAAAACACGCAAAGATCACATCAAAAGTTGAAGAAGATAGACCTGCAGTTGTAACCGAGCTTGCCATTGATACAAACAAAAACCGTGCTGAAGTAATAGCTCGAGATACAGTGCATTGGGCTAAACCAACTGGAACCCGAGTAGAAGTAAGTATCATAGCAGATTACAAGCGAGGTAAACGGTTTGTATATGATTATTTACAAAGTACTTCTATTGTCAATCCTCATGCACAAATAACTTATAAAGAACCAGATGGAGCTAAACATATTTTTGAAAGAACATCAGAGGCATTACCCAGGAAACCAGCTGAAATTAAACCTCATCCATATGGAATTGAACTTGGAACTCTCATTAAACTAGCAAAACACACAAAGAGCCGGAAATTGTCAACATTTTTGAAAACTGAGTTTAGTAGCATGGGAGATAGAACTACTAATACAGCAATTGATAAAGCTAATTTAGAAAAAAATCTCGACCCGAAAATAATGACTAGAGAGCAATTTTTAGCGTTACATAAGGCATTTAAAAAAGTCAAGATTATGGCACCATCAACAGATTGCCTCTCTCCAATTGGTGAGACCTTAATAAAAAGAAGTTTAAAATATGAAACACAGGAAATCTCACCAGAGTTTATTATAACATCATCCAGACCCCCCTCAGTTTATTCTGGAAACCCATTTCAAGTTGAAGTTGGTCTTGTGTATGGCGGTAATCTACCAAGAGAAGGAGCAGTTAGAGTTATGCGTTTTGCAAATCGCGTTCCTTTACTGTACCAGCAAGGTGGATGTGTGACAACATCCGCCATATCTTCAATTGATTGGAGAAGATATGGTTTAGATCAAACATCAGGTAAAGGAATACCTACCGGTCCTGCAATATTTTTAACACATATCTCCTCAACTCTTATACCTTATACATCAGAAAGCAAAGAAGCAATAGCTGATATTCCTGAAATTGAGAATGAAGTCAAACTTGCATTTAGAGAATGTGCAAGAAAAGTCCAACATCATATACACAAAAAAGTTAGACGGGTAAAGACGCGGGAGAAATTCGATCTAATTACGAGAATCCTTCCCGAGATTGCAAAAAAATCAGCGTATATGCTTGATAAGCCAGTACCATCTCTTGATGCAGTTATAACCAAGATTATGGATGTTGTATGGATTGAAGATCTCATTGAATACGTTAAGGTCTCAAGAAAGCCGGTTCAGACTACATTAATAGAAGAGTCATCCCAAGATCACGAAGGAGGAACTATTACAAAGAGTAAAATCATGATTGTTAACTATAAATGTACTCCTCAGAAATTCAATCTTTATGCTGTAATTCCTGAAGATGCTATTGTTGGAACAGCATATCCAAAACCTTCTAAAATTGCTAATAACTACATAAAATGGAATATTGGCACAATACATCCAGCAAACAAGATTGATGTTAATTTTGAACTTGCAGGTCTTGAAAAAGGCGATTTTGATGAAAATGATCTTTATATCGAAAATATAAACCCTGCCTATGTTATTGGTGCAGATAAATGGGAGGGAGATTAAAATGGTAAGTAAAGATTATTCAAATGTCATTTCTAAGATAGATGCTGTTGCTGAAAAGATTTATGAAGATTTTCAAAACACAGAGATACCTTATCTCCAGCTTCCTACTCGTACTAAATCAAATATAAAATTTGATGAGAAATTTAACGTATGGAAATATGGAAAAAACACAACCGAGAGAACCGCAAAATCACTTGATGGAGCATACATGCTTCTTCGTACTATGTATATGGCTGATTTCATAAAAGAGATGATTAAGATAAAGAAATCTTCAACACTGAGAGAAATGTATTACATATCGGAGGGTTGGGATCTTGCCAAGTTTCATTCTCAACAGGAATCAAATTTACTTGCAGAAGACCTAGAAGTCATTACAAGCTGCATGAGAGAAGATTTCAAACTTAGACCTGAGGAAGATGGAGCACGAGTCATGGGTAATTTGACTATTGAAGAAATGACTAGAAATAACACAAAAAAGAAGATTCATTGTCAAGATGATGTAGGCGATGCAGGATATTCAATTCCATACAACGTTGAACCAGAGAAAATAACATTTAAAAGTGTTGATGCAGATTTTATTATTGCAATAGAAACAGGTGGTATGTTTGATCGTCTTGCTGAAAATGGTTTTGATACTACGCACAGAGCAATTCTTGTTCATTTGAAAGGACAACCAGCTAGATCCACGAGACGTTTTATTAAAAGGCTAAACGAAGAAACAAATATTCCAGTTCTAGTTTTTACTGACTGTGACCCCTGGAGCTTTAGGATATTTGCTAGTGTTGCATATGGCGCTATTAAAACTGCACATATATCTGAGTATCTAGCAACGCCGGCCTCTCAGTATCTCGGTGTTACACCATCAGATATTGAAAACTATGATCTACCAACAGATAGTCTTACAAAAGAAGATATAAACGCATTAAAAAGCGAACTTACTGATCCACGTTTCCAGGATTCATATTGGAAAGGAGAAATCAAACTACAACTTAAAATTGGTAAGAAATCAGAACAACAGGCTCTTGCAAAATATGGTCTTGACTATGTTACTGATACATACCTACCTGAAAAATTAGCTGAAATGGGGATTATAAAAAAATAAAAACAAATTATTCTTCTTTTTTACTTCAAAGTTCCTCAGGTGGAATTATGAGAGATCTTAATCGTAAAACACTATTTTCATCAAATTCAATATATGTTTTAGTAAATATCCCACCGTCTTCTCCTTTTGGGAAAGTATAAACATAAACTCGTTTTCCATTGATGAATTCTGGTTTTGGTTTTTCTAATTCTATTCTTTTATTTCTAACAGAAGAAAAGTGGAAATAGAAAAACAACTCAAGAACAATGAAAACACCTAATAGAGCACTTAATGCAATTATCCACGCCTCCAGATTAAACAACGCCCAGTCATGTCCATATTCAAAGGAAGTTACACCAATAAAAAGAAAAACAACAAAAATAATAAACAAAATGGCAATAAGTAGAAATAACTTAGACAATAGAGAATATCCCCTTCGAAGTTTATCCTCAGCATTTCTTAATTCAACATTTATTTGTTTATCCGACATAATATCTCAAATATAATGTATTATACTTATAGGCTTTTAAAACTTTCTATTTATATATTTTTAATAAAATCTTTTAATTTTTCTAATGATTTACCTCTATGTGAGAACAGATTTTTCTCTTCGGTTTCCATCTGAGCAAATGTTCTGATTTCACCATCTGGTATAAAAATCGGATCGTAACCAAAACCATGTTCGCCTAGAGTCTTCTTAGAGATTATGCCAGAACATTCTCCAATAAAAAACATGGGTTTCTTACCGGATTCACCGTAAACATAAACAGATTTAAAAGTTGCTTTTCGTTTATTATCATTAAGTCCGTCTAATAGTGTCAAAATTCCAGAGCACCCAATCTTGTAAAAAACATAAGCTGAATAAACACCAGGAAAGCCATCAAGGGCATCAATAAAAAGGCCAGCGTCTTCAAGGATAAAAGGTTGATCTAACTTTTTTTGTACATATTCTGCACCAAAAAGAGCAACATTCTCGAGAGAATCTGTCTGAATCTCAGGATAACCAAGATCTTTCTGGATAATATCAATATTTAAATCTGAAAATTTCGTTTTTGCTTCAAGGATTTTACCTTTATTACCAGTGATAAAAAATAAAGTCATCATCTATATCTACCTCGTTTAATAATCTCCTCTATTTTTCTTATGACAAGATTTGCATCCTCTTTTAATTCTTTTTTATACCCATCTAAAACATATTTGAAACAATTGGAATATTTAGAATGAGTCGAATCAATTGCCTCCATAAGAACATGTAGATCAACACCTTTTGCTTCTAATTCACTGTTTTTTTCACCAAGTCCAAAATCTATAAAATGAATCTTGTCATCCATAAGTATCATGTTTGAAGTTGTAATATCTCCATGGATGATATTATTATTGTGAAATTTTGCTATGTTTTCACCAATTTTTTTACAGATATCAGCACGTTCTTCTTCACTTAAATCATTTAAAATATCCTTGACTCTTTTCCCTTTTAGGTAATCCATTGTTATAATTCCTTTTTCAAGATCAACATCATAAATTGTTGGGACTGAAACCCCGTGATTACGAGCCTCTGCTATAAGTTTAGCTTCTTCTTTGGTCCTATATAAAATAAGACGATCATCGATATTTTTAATACGATATGATTTACTAATCCTTCTTTTTTGAACTACATCAAGACCTAAATATTCTGATCTGCAAATTTTTGCTTCAGCCCCTTGATATAGAATCGTATCTTCAGTCACGCCAGCTCACATCCACCATATCAGTTCTAAAACGCTGATCAATAAAGCTATTCTCAACCTTCATCCTAATGCCACTATTGTACATAAGCACACCAAGCCAAGCTATCATTGCTCCATTATCTATGCAAAGGTCCTTTGATGGAACAAAAAAAGACGCACCGCGTTCTTTAGCCATAGTTTGAACCATGTCTCTTAATCTTTTATTTGCAGCTACACCTCCACCAAGAAGTACCTCGTCCTTTTCAGTATGTGCTATAGCTCTTTCTGTAACTTCAGTAAGAGCAGCAAAAGTTGTTTCTTGAATAGAATAACATATATCTTCCAGTTTCTCACCGTTGCTATAGAAATTTTCAGCTGCGGTAAGAAGACCAGAAAATGCAATATCCATTCCTTTAATTGAGTAAGGTAATTCAAAATATTCTTTCCCCAGACTTGCGAGTTTTTCAATTTTTGGACCACTTGGAAACTCAAGTCCAACGCTCCGACCAAATTTGTCAAGACAATTACCAATTCCTATATCAAGTGTCTCACCGAAAACACGATATCTGCCCTCTGCAAACGCAATAACTTGGGTATTCGCGCCAGATGTATACAACAAAACAGGGTCCATACAATCACGTAATGTTCCTCGCCCAATCTCAAGATGAGCAACACAATGATTTACACCCATAATTGGTTTTTTTAGTGAAAGAGATAATGCTCGTGCAGCAGTCGCAGCAGTTCTAAGGCAAGGACCAAGCCCAGGGCCATTTGAAAAGGAAATAAGGTCAATGTTAGTGAAATCAATTTGAGCTTTTTCGACAGATTCCCTTATTAAATCTGCGATGTGATTGGCATGATGATTTGCTGCCTCACGTGGATGAATACCGCCTTTTTCCGGGTGATAAATCTTAATAACATTAGAAATAACTTCGCATTTTCCACCCATATCTCTAATAATACCTACCCCGATAGAATGGGCCGTTCCTTCTATACCAAGACAAATCATGATAAAGAGTTGTAAGTAAGAAGAATATAAAATAAATTTGGTTTACAAATATACCTAAGGCTCCATCATAAACAAAAAATGGTAATTTATATTTTACAAACTCTTATAGAAGACTTGGGTGGACTTCCTTTTTTTATATAGTATATGAGCGTATTTTTTATGGAGCCGTTCATGTTCTTTAAGAGCGAATTCATATCCTATTTTATCTCCTCTTTCTTTTGCCTCTTTCATTTTTTTAGCAATTTTATTTATTTCCTCTAGAGCTTCTTCAATTGAGGGTTCAAACTCATTATTCATTTTGCCTATCCCGCCCAATCCATCACAATTTTCAGAACATTCATGTATCATTCTTCGATTACATATTCCTCTTCATAAAGGAAAAAAACACCTGTTTTAAAGAGCAGAAATATGATAATTATAACAGTTAAAACTATCCCTAAAATCACGTATAGCCACGGAAAAGACTCATAACGTGCTACAATAATCCCATCGTAAGTATGATCCCAAGAGCCATCTCTTGTGGTATCAAGATAGGTTATACCATTTTCAACTTTTACTTTCGTATGGGAATTTGTTTGTGAATTGTACAGAATGTCACTTTGTTCATCTCCATCTGTATCCACAAGATAATAGGTTGTCGCACCAATATTTATTTTTATTACATCGTTAATATCTTTTGGATTTGATCCACAGGATTCTTCAAAAGTATCAGATAGCCCATCATTGTCATCATCGTAGTCACCTGAATAATTCCCATCAGATGATTCATCATCAGGTGTTCCATCACCATCAGTATCTAGTGGATATTCATTTGGATCTTCAGGATTTTTTCCATATGATTCTTCAACTTCATTGTTCCAACCATCGCTATCCAAATCAAGTGAAATAACAATATTTACGATTAAAGGTGGAGACCAATTGCTTTCAACTGTGTAAGCGCTTCTATGTTTAATCCTAACCTCATAAACACCATAGGAAGCCCAACTATAAACTTGAGAAATAAAAGTATCAGACTCTACCACGTCTATCCAATCACTATAGTTACCATCACCCCAATCAAACATCCAACAAGAACCTACCTCTGAAGTATATTCAAAATATACATGGTCTACGTTAATATTACCAGTAGTGTTGCCTGAGGGAGAGGCTGGAGTGTAATGGCTAGAACCAGCAATAACATAAATATCATTAGAACAGAAAAATATAACAAAAAAGGAAAAGAGCAGAATAAAAGAAACTAATGAAAAAAAAGATGCAGACTTTAATCTTTTGAATTTTGGATTCTTTTTTAAAGTAATTAAATGTTTTAACATCTTTTTGCATCCCATTATATAACTACCATACAGTATGTTATTATGATTTTTTATGCATCCGCATTAGCAACAAAAAATGAATATTACTCTATATAAAACTTTGTTTTAAATAAGGAATATCAGTTTTCCTCAAACCATATTCTATAACCTGTTAAGTAAAGAACTAAAATAATTACAATAATTGCAATAACTATTCCAATTATCACAAGGCTCCACGGAAAATCGTCTGAGGACGCTTCTTCGCTATAAACTGTAATTTCACCACTTGCTGGATTGTATATATAATCCCATTTTGCATCCCCGTCCATATCAATTAGATAATTGCCATCATCTGTTACATCCACAGTTGTTATTCTACCAACAGGATTGCAAAATTTATTAATTATACCATCCTTATCTGAATCTATCAAATAATATTCTCTTCCTTCTATATCAACTACTATAACATCTGAATTATTATAAGGATCAGACCCCCATGTTTCTTCTAGATGATCAACAAGTCCATCATTATCATCGTCTTCATCATACTCGTCTGGTAATCTATCTCCATCATTATCAATTGGACTGTCATTTGGATCTGACTTATTTGTATTAAACTCCACTTCTTCTAAATCCGACCAGCCATCACCATCTGAGTCGAGTTCAATAGTTACTGCGGTTTTATTATTGTTTGACAGCCCAGCATTATCTATTACTTTAAGTGTTATATTGTACAAACCTGGATTTACATATGTATAGGTTACTTGTTCACCGAAAAATATTGTTCCATCTCCAAGATTCCATGTATAATTGGTAATTGTTCCATCTGTATCATAACTTCCTGATCCATCAAAGAATATATTTTCAAATGTTAATCCGAAGTATGGCCCCCCTGCATTTGCTACAGGTAAACCAGCAACAATTATGGTATTAATAATAAAGAAGCATGTTTCATAATTACCAATATTTTCATTTGAACTTGCATCTCTTGCTTTCACATAAAATGTATGTGTACCATCTTCAATGGTACTAGTAGAGGTCCATGAAGTAACATTTCCAATCCAAATATCTGAACCATCATCTATTTTAACATAATAACCAGCGACACCACTTAAATCAGTTGCTGCGTCCCAGCTGAACGAGGGTGTATTATCAGTTTCTGGTGTTGTACATCCAACATTAGTTGGAGCAGTTGGAGCGGTTGTATCTCCTCCAGCCGGAGGAGGAGGATCACCATTATCTGACTCTATATTTTTTACAGTTATATTAGTAGAATCTCCTGTATAACTATCTTTTGAAGTATATATCGGAAAGATAGTATCGGAGCTTACAGATGGTGCAGTAAATGTTGTTTGTCCGTTTGAATTTGTTTGTTTAGTAACACTATTAAATGTCACATATGCACCTTGAACTAATGAGTTAAATTGAGTTTTAACTGTTACAATAAAATTATTGCCTTCATCCACTGAAGAAACTGTATTAATTGATAATATGTAGTAATTCTCAAACTTATAAATTAACGGATATTTATCTTGATTACTACCGCCACTTATGTTATATTCTGAATCAACTATTCCATTGCTATTATTATCCCATGCTCCTTCTCCAGATTCGTCGAAATCATCCCAATAATTTCCGTTTAATAGAGTAATATTATACCAAGAATTATTTGAATCATCATATGCTTGTTGAGAATTATTGATAAAATTATTGTGATAAATAGTATTGTTAAATCCATCTGATTCGTATACGCCCTTAGAGTTATTTTTTATAGTATTTTTATAAATATTGTTATAAGTTGAATCCTCAATAGATATACCTTGGAGATTATCTGTTATTGAGTTTCCAAATACTGTCGTATTTGCTGATGTACCAAAGATATATACCCCATCAGCAAAACTAAGATTATTCGATATAAGAGTATTATTAAAAATACTAGTTTTTTGTGAATCCTCAATCCATATGCAAGCTAAATCTGCATTCGTAATATTATTTTCAAAAATATTGGTATGAGTAGTCTCTAATATCCAAATTCCTATCCAAGAGTTATTTATTTTATTATAACTAATATTATTGTAACCGTAAGTTGTACCTCCTCCAGTATCAATTTCGATTCCATCGTCACAATCTTTGATAAAGTTATGATGAATGTCTGAGTAATTTGACGAAACATAAATTGCTGCTAAAAGCATATCACTGTTTTGTAATGTAAATCTTGTTATTTCTACAGAGTCATTATTGACTAGTAATATATAATCTTGATTTAATCCATCAATAATTGTGGAATTAATATCCTCTCCAATAAGCGATATTGATTTGTTAATATTAATATTATATTCATTATATGTTCCATTAAAAACAAAAACTGTATCACTATTTGAAGAATTATTAATTCCATCCTTTATTGAATCAAAACAATATATTCCCCAACCTGGAGTGTTACTATTAAAGTCATCATTAACAAATATTTTTTGCACTGGACCTGGGTTAATTAGGGGATAATAATCAACATTACTTCCTCCTGATATGTTATATTGTGAATCACCAATTCCCTCACCATTTAAATCTAATCCAGTGTAATTATCCCAATAATTTCCACCAATTGGATAACTCTTATTCCAATTGTTAGTTCCAGAATCATAACCATGTATGGTATTATTTATGAAATTATTATGATATATAGTATTATTTATTGAGTAGGAATTTTGATATACGCCATAAAAAGAATTATCTGAAATATTATTATTAAAAATGTTGTTGTATGATGAATCATAAAAGTATATTCCAATATAACTTCCTATGATATTGTTGTTAGATATATTATTATTAGATGAATATGGTGAATCAATACCAGAAAACATATTGTTATTAATGGTGTTGTCAGTAACGTTCATGTCTGATGAATCCCATATACGTATGCCTCCATCATTGCAATCACTAATATTATTTTCAAAAATGTTTGAAAAAGATGAATATCCAAAATCTACACCATAATAAGAGTGATTTGTGATAATATTATCTTTAACAGTATTATTTTGAGAATAACCAATAATTATACCACCACCAAAATTATGGTATATAATATTGTCACTTATGTTGTTATTATTCAATTCTTCAAGCCAGAGGATGCCATAATAGTTATTTACAACAATATTATCATAAATCTTATTATTATTTGAACTTACTTGTATGCCTGAATAATAATCAGTGGTAATGTTTTTGTTATGAGAGTCACCCATTATTGACCAATTAACCGAGCTAAAAGCCATATCTCCAGCATTCATAATAGTAAATCCAGTTAAATTTACCCAATCAGAAGAAATGGTAACAACAGTTCCACTTTCATTTGAATCAATTATCGTTGAATTCTTATCCGCCCCCGTCAAATCAATTGTTTTGTCAATATTTATTTTTTCTTGGTAGGTTCCAGAATAGACAAAGATATCATCTCCTTCAAAAACCTCATCAATAGCATTTTGAATTGTTTGATAGGGATTGTTTTGTGTTCCAAGCCATGGACCTGCAATATTATCATCATCAACATAAATAGTCCCATTTAATGAACCTGCCCAGGGATTTATTAGAGGATATCGGTCTTTACTATTATTTTGTCCTGAAATATTGTACGATGTATCCCCTATTCCATCTACATTTAAATCCACACCTGAATAATTTTCCCACCAGTTACCACCACGTAAACGATATTCACTCAGATTGCCGTTATCCCAGGGATTATTAGTGCCGTTATCAAAAGCATTAAGTGTATTATTGAAATTATTATGGTAAATAGAATTATTAGAACAATCTATGTTAACAATTATGCCAATATTATTGTTAAAAATTTCATTATCAGTTAATATGTTGTTATAAGATATATTGGTATAGCTGACTCCTAGAGAATGATTTGAAATATTAGTATCGGTTATTGTAATATTTTCAGATGCATTTATACAAATACCTGTAACTGAGCTATTAAATATTGCACAATTTGTAATGGAAATATTCGACGAGGATTCCACATATAAACAAAAGGATCCATTTCGTACTGTAAATTGTGTTATATTCACTGAGTTTCTATTTTGAATTTGTATCGTTCTTCCTGAAATCCCATTAGCATCAATAAATGTTGTATCTTTATTAATACCTGCTAAAGATATATTTTTATTGATACTCACATTTTCTGGATATATACCAGCTGGAACTAGTATATTATGGTCATCAAGTGTGTCAGTATCATTTATTGATTCTTGAATTGTATCGAATAACTCATTCGTATCAATATTGAAAACGCCAACATTGACTGTTTGATTTCTTTCATTATCTGTATAGCTGTCTTCTGTAACGGCAGGACTGGATACATTCATACTAACATTATACGAACCTGCAGAAGGTGTCCAATTAAAACTTACCTGTTGAGAGGTTTGATTTGTAAAGGTTCCAATTGTAGTTGAGTTTTCTTCAGCGCCATTTATTCGAAAACTAACCAAGACATTCGTCTCATCGTTGTTGCCACTGTTATAAACAGTTGCATTTACATGAATTGTTATATTGGATTTTACAGGATTTGTAGCATCTATATCTAAGGTTTGCACACCAACATTATGATCAAGTAACGTTGGAGGTTTAATTCGTTGTGCTGGATCTCCAAATAATAGACAACCTTGGATAATAGCCCGCCAGGTCCCATAAGAATAATCCCAGTTGATAGTTGGAGCCATCGTGTCCTTAGAAAAGGCCATGGCCTTTCCGAGTTGCCAATTGAAAGTACTTCCAGAGTTATTTGTTGTATCAAAAAAGTAGTCCCAGAAACATTTCTGTTGAAGTGAACTGCTTGAGTTTGTAGAATATAAGTTGCCCCATCCATAGCATGTGTTATAGACGCAGGCAAATGCTAGTTCAGTATCACTATGAAAAAGCATTGAGTGAAGCACACCATCATCTGCAGCATCCATATCACCACTATGACACCCATAATCATGTAAAAAGAAAGGTTTTGTATTATGGTAGTCAGACTCCCAATTAGCATAATATACATCTAAAGAATAATATTCATTCGCATGAGCAATGCCACTTAGAAGCGTAACATAATCATTGTTAATTGCATTTTTCAAACCAGCAATAGCTGCAGAATCTGAGCCACCTTGCCAACCAACATTAGGAGGTTCTGCAGTCCATTTAACAGAGAGGTTATATTCAACACCAGGATTTGTTGCATTCCAAGTTTCAAAACCATATTGATAACCAAGCCAACTAGGATATGGACCATCACTATTAGGATCTGGGCCAAGCCAATTAGAGGTACCCTTAATCGCACTAAAATCAATGAAGTCATCCCCTTGACAAGACCATCCAGTATCACCACCATAAAAAGCTGCACTATCTAAATAGTCAGTAAATACAGAATCTGCATAATAGAAACTTTTATTCATCCAATTTGAAACATCTTGCGGTGTATCACAAGTAATACGCCCGATATACATTTCAGCATATAAGTCAAAACCACTATCGCCTTCTTCTCCCCAATATGAATCGCCATCCTCATTGAATGAATTGTCGAGATGATTCCAATAAATATCAGAATCAACATCAGATTCAAATACATATTTCATTTCTCTTGCTGGAATCCATTCGTCATCCCCACCGATAAATATGTAACTGGCCCCCCAATCCTGATAAGCATCTTTACAAAATTCTCTTATATGTGCCGCTGTGTCATTGAATAGAGCAGTACCCTTCCAATAATCTGAACAATTATTGATATCTTGTATTGTAACTAGTGTACAATTTAAGCCGTCATCAGCCAAGTGCTTGTCCATTAAACTTGTCCAGTTATTTGGTGTAGTTGAGTTCGTTTCCCAATGATCAAGATTATTTTGTGTCGTCGTAATAATTACATAATCATAATCATCAATTGGACTGCATAGCCCACCAGAATAATCTAAGATTGGAAAATTAGTAATTTCATATCTATCAATTATTTCTGGATTATTTACTAGGTTCGTCACCCATTCTTCATCTTCTTTGTTGTTTCGATAAAACGAATTAAAAAATCCATTATCTTCAAGATCGATATTAACATTTAATTCAGGATAAAATGTTAATCTCCCTAAACCAGGAACATACTGTAAAGGATTAAGCCCCAAAGATAAAATGGTATAACCACGGCAATAACCTATATTATCTTCACCGAATAAATCAGACGGATAATTATCCATAGATCTATATCTCTCATAATTAAACGCACATATGGTTGGTGGCGTACTACCTATAGGCAAAGGGTTTTGATATGGAACAATTGGTTTTTCAATGAGATCTATTTCAAGTGGAAAGATTTCTAAAGACAAACCATTCACTTCAATATTTTTCACAGATTTTGCAGGTGGCAACAAAATTTTGATAAATTTAACTGGCATTGCAGGCTCACCTACATCTTTACCAAGCATTACACAACCTGGTAAGCTAATTGAAGTATATTGATTATCATAAACAATCATTTCATTAAAGCTTGGGGAATCAAACGAAAACGAGTAGCTTATCCGCTCATAATCATCTACTTGCGTTTGAGCATAAGGTCTAACCTCATTGTCCTCAGAGATGACAGTGTTGAAACTAATAATTATACTAGCTATTGCCATATAGGCAAAAATGGCTTTTAGTCCCATCCTCTAGAGCACCTATAAACTAAAACAAAACTTTCATATTTAAAACATTAGGATTGCACGTCAACTTGAAAGCTATTTTCGAATACCTATCTCAGCATCTAACTCATCAATCTTCCATTTCTTTATAAGAGATCCTATAGGCTTATCGGCAAAGATGAGTTGTTTTGAACGGGTCTCTCCTTTAATGTAATCTTCCCATTGTTTCAGTGATGTTATTTGTTTGGAGTCAATGCAAATCTCAGTAGTAATTCTATCCTCAACTTCCAAATTAAGTTCCTTGCGCATAGATTGAATTCTTCTCACTATCTCTCTTGCAAAACCTTCTGCCAAAAGCTCAGGTGTAAGATGTGTTTCAAATAATAAAATTATATCTTCAGTTTCAGTTCGTGCAATATGTTTTTTTTCTATTTCAACAACTTGAAAATCATCTTTTGTAAGGATTATTTTTTCATCATCCATTTCAACTATAAATTTTTTCTTTGTGTTTAACTCTTCAAATAGTTTCTCTTTGTCCATTTTTTCTATTTTACTTAGAACAACCTTCGCTTTTTCGTGCAAACGTCGGCCGATACTTGAGTGATTTGGTTTTAATGATTTTGTCATAAACTTTGAAGTATCTCTTTCAAAAGAGATATGTTTAACATTGATTTCTTCGTTTAATAAATCCAGTAGATCTTTAATTGAATCCTCAACTTTCTTATCACATACCACTATTGCACTACCAAGCGGATATCTCACCTTTACTCCAATTTTTGATCTAAGTGCCCTTCCAACTTCTACTAATGCTCTAATTTTTTTCATTCCCTCTTCAAGTTTTTCATCAATCTGTCTTTCATCAGGTTTTACATAGTCACATAAATGAACACTTTCAGGCATCTCATCTGTTCTCAGATTTTGATAAACTTCCTCTGTAATAAACGGAATAAACGGAGCTAAAAGTTTTGAAAGCCCTAAAAAGATATCATACATTGTTGAGTAACCTGCAAGTTTATCACTGGTTTTTTCCTCAACCCAAAGGCGCTTTCTAGATCGACGTAGATACCAATTGCTAAAATCTTCAATTACAAAATTATCGACTGCTCTTGCAGCCTTGTGAATTTCAAATCTTTTGATATATTTTTTGACGTTAGACGTAGTTTTATTAAATTTACTAAGTATCCATCTATCTAAAGGCTGTCTCTTTTCAGTGCGTATCATGTCTTTTTTAGGGTCAAACTTGTCTAAAACAGCATATGTTGTAAAGAAATTATATGAATTCCAAAATGTTAAAATGAATTTACCAAGAGTTTCTTTAACAGCCTGCTCATAAAATTGTGTGGATGTCCAAGGGGCATTTGCGGAGAATAGATACCAACGCATTGCATCAGCTCCCTCATTATCAAGAATAATCTCAGGGTCAACATAGTTTCTCTTGCTCTTGCTCATTTTTTGATTATCTTTATCTAGGACAAGACCCAGTGTTAGAACGTTATTGTATGATTGTTTGCCAAAAAGAAACGTTGATATTGCAAGAAGCGAATAAAACCAACCTCTTGTTTGATCAAGCGCTTCGCTAATAAAATCCACTGGAAAGTTATTTTTGAACTTTTCTTTGTTTTCAAATGGATAATGCCACTGTGCAAAAAATGCTGAACCTGAATCATACCAACAATCAATAACTTCTTCTTCGCGTTTCATAGAAGATTTACATTTAGGACATTTAACAATGAGTTCATCAACTAGTGGTTTATGCAGGTCATAATCATCAGGAAAAGATTCGCTTAATTCTCTAAGTTCTTCAACACTACCGATACATATCTCATAATTACATTTTTTATCATTACAAATCCAGATCGGAAGCGGAGTACCCCAGTATCTTTTCCTAGACAGGGCCCAGTCTTTTACATCACGAATAAAATCTCCGAAACGCCCCTGCTGCAGATACTCCGGATGCCACTTAATTTGATTATTGTTTTTTATCAATGAATCCTGAACCTTCGTCATCGCAATGAACCAAGAGTCCATTGCATAGTACAAAAGTGGTGAATCACAACGCCAACAAAAAGGATAATCGTGTTTATATGAATGAGTTCCTTCTAGTTTTCCACATTTGTCAAGATATTCGATAATACTTGGATCTGCATCTTTTACAAATTGTCCTTTCCAAAGCGTGACTTCATCTAAGAATGCTCCATCAAGGTTAACCAACTGAACAACTGGGAGGTTATACTTTTTACCAATATTGTAATCATCTTCACCAAATGCTGGGGCTATATGAACAATCCCAGTTCCATCCTCCATCGTAACAAAATCAGCAAGAACAACGTACCATGCTTTTTTATCTGGTTTAGCATAGTCAAATAATGGTTCGTATTCAATTCCATCTAGTTTTTTCCCTGGAAAACTATCTAGTATTTCATACTCCTGACCTTTGAGTAAAGAAGCTACGCGTTCTTCAGCAAAAATAAGTATCTGTCCATTATAACGGATTTTAATGTATACTTCATCGGGATGAACCGCAAGTGCAACATTTGAAATAAGAGTCCATGGAGTCGTAGTCCATGCCAAAAAATAAGCTCCTTCATTTTTCAGTTTGAATTTAACAAAAATTGAGGGCTCCTCAACGGCTTTATAGCCTTGGGCTAACTCATGAGCTGAAAGTGCAGTACCACAACGTGGACAATATGGGACAACTTTATATCCTTTATACAAGAGTTTTTTTTCCCAAGCCTGCTTGAGAGACCACCAAACTGATTCAATGTACTCATTTTTAAAAGTAATATATGGGTCGTTCATATCAAGCCAAAAACCAATACGTTTTGTATTTTCAACCCATGCATTTTCATATATTAAAACATTTTTTTTACACTCTTCGTTGAATTTTTTTATACCGTATTTTTCAACAGCCTGTTTATCCTCAAGACCTAATTTTTTCTCAACCTCAATTTCTACAGGTAACCCATGTGTATCCCAACCAGCTTTTCTTAGAATGTAATGACCATTCATAGTTTGATATCTAAGCATCAAGTCCTTTATAACTCTGGTAAGAACATGGCCTGGATGAGGCAATCCATTTGCAGTTGGAGGTCCTTCTAAAAAAACATAAGGTTTACACCCTTCTCTTTGGTCTATTGATTTTTTGAATATATTATTCTCTACCCATAATTTAAGAATTTTTTCCTCAACCTGTTTAGGGTTGTATTTTTGAGGGGGTGATTTAATCATCGTTTTTCCGCCAAATCTTCAAATGATATGTATTATGTAACAGCACCTTAATGACAAAAGGCTGATAAAACCGTTTCCATCACATTCAAATCTAATAATTTTTAATATTATCTGCTTTCATAAACTCCCTAAGAAAAGATGTAGCATAGCATCCTTTTTGAAGTTGAAATTTTAAAATTAATGCTTTTTTATCCTTGCTTAATTCATCATCAATTAGTTTAAAATCAAGGTCTCTAACAAAAGCAAGTATCGGATGTCTTGAACCTGAGGAAGAAATGTATGGAATATCAGGGATGATAAAATCTCTTGCATCAATTCTCTCACGGTCAATGATCCTATGCTCAATTTCACCCATCTCGCCACCAGAAAAAACTGAATCTCTGCCAAATAAAACACCACTTACAACTGCCTTACCCTTAGAAACTTGCTTATTTACTTTTTCAATATTATATTCTTTAACCATAACGCCATTTTTGTCAATAAATCCGTCTCTAATTGGAAGAATGATATCGCCAACAATAGCCTTATTCAAAGGAAGTTTTTTTCTAATACGTTCACTTAAAATTCTATTAAAAAGATAAGATTGATAAGAATAAACAAACATGGTTAAAAGATTCTTTGGCAACTCTTTTAACGCACCAATAAAATCCTTTGGATCAATTACCAATTTATTAAGAATAGCTTTCTCAAAAGTCAATTTATTAGGATAGGTCTTCAAAGCCTCTGAAAAATCACAGGTTTCTTCAAGCTGTTTACGCAATAGATAGCTTTCTTCATCTTCTTCATCCATAGGATTTGCAACATAATTCATAACAGCTTTTTCAAAATCACTTTTAATAATACATTTTCCAACAACATGAGTTATCGGTCTAACAATACCAAAGCGTTGAACTCCATAAAAATTAGGAAAACCACCATATTTCTCTATAACAGAAACAACATCTTTAATATAATCTGATTTAATCTTCTTATCAAGATTTCGAATAGTTATTTGAAATCTATTGCCTAAAAGATTACCAATTTTAACAGGGCGATCAGAGGTATATATATTTTCTATTTTAGTCTCTTTGATTTTTACATTGGATAACCTATCTATAGGGACATTATAAAAAGACATTAGCCGGGTAGTTTTTGCACGCTTATCTTTAGTACCTGCAAAACCAACACGCTGCCTTGAAATATGTAACCTGTTAGACAATTCTCTTACAAGAAGATTTGCCTCCCAATTTACCGCAGTGACATCAGCAATTGTAAACCTACCGTTTTCTGTTTTTGAAGGATAATTGGAAACCTCCCTTACAATAAAATCTTCAGGATGTGTACGTAATTTTCCACCTATGCCTTCATAAGGCGTAAAAAAAGTTTTTATACCTATGGTTTTTTCAGTGTTTAAAACTTTCATCTATTTTTTACTCTTGCTTTTTCCTTCAAAATTTTTACTGAAAGTTTTTATTTCATCCTCTAACTGTTTAACAGCTTTTTTTAGCATGTCCTCAGGTTTACCTTTCTTAACTCTAATGTACAAGCGTCGTTTATTTGACTCAGGATGACCTGAAAGATATGATGCATATTCTACATCGTCATACTCTAACAATACTTCTGTAATAGGATTAAGTAAAGTCTCATTTTCTCCAGTGATTTCAAGATCAAGTTCTTTTGGTGTTTTTTTAATTGTTTTTAACTCCATAAATTATCACTCCGTTTCCAAATAAAATAATAAATCTTAAAGTTTATCTATATCAAAATTTCCATAGTCATCTGTAGTTTTTCTTTTTTCCGTATTTCTACAATTTTCACATTCTAGTAAATTGCCTTTTTTTATAAGCGGGTGTCTACACTTTGTACACATCGCTTTGATAACCCCAAGATCTCTATCCTTTGTTGCAAGTTGAATACTAGGTTTTACTTGAGTAACTTTTGCTCTAATAACATCTCTAGGCGCATATTCTGTGGAGGGGTCCTTCACATATCCATTTGAAATCTCTGAAACGCGTAATGTTCCATTTGTATCTCCAGATATTGATCTACTTTTTCCAATAACATGAATCACATCAGCTATTATCATGTTTGATCTTACAGAACCAGCTATTGCAAGGACTATATCGCCTTTTTTTAATTCAACGGGAATACTTGTCAAGGGCCTAATTATAGCTCTTCTGTGTTTTTCATCTACAACACATGTTCCAATTCTTGAAGCTCTAATTATTCCATCTTCTTCAAATGTTCCATCACCTGATGAAAGCTCCTCAGAAGTAGATACTTGATCCCCAGGTATTACTATTTTGTTCTTATCCATTGTTTCACCAAAATTTTTCTAGTTCTAGTAAGTTAAGGCAATCTTATTACCGTTTTAAAGGTTATGGTATACTATAAATCAGGAAAATTTGATGTAAAAAGAGTTATAAATACCCTATCTATTTCGATTTTCTTACCAATAGAAACACTGGGTGGAAAAAAATGTCACGAAAACCAGGTAGTATGTACAGATATGTCAGAGGAAAGCCCTCTACCCGCAAAGAATACATGGGGGGTGTACCAGCATCGCGTATTACACAGTTTGTCCTTGGAAATAGAACAGCTGAATTCCCTGTACAACTTTCATTAACTGCAATTGAAAAATGTATGGTAAGACATAACGCATTAGAATCTGCTCGTATAACTGTGAACCGTACCATGGAGAAACAAGTAGGAATACCCAATTATAGAGTTCGTATTAGGGTTTATCCTCACGTCGTTCTCCGAGAAAACAAACAGGCAACAGGAGCAGGTGCCGATAGGGTTTCGCAAGGAATGAGATCTGCTTTCGGAAAAATAGTTAGCACAGCAGCTGAGATAAAGCCTAATCAAATTATAATTACAGTTGAAACAACTGAACCTTTTGTTAAACAAGCAAAAGCTGCACTTAGAAAAGCAGGTATGAAAATACCTTCCCCATGCAAAGTTAATGTAAATGTGAGTGCTTAACTGAAATATCTCTCATAAATACAATTTTTATACGTATTTTATAAAGAAGGGAAATATAACAAGAAACAAAATTGTAAGAGAAATTACTAAAGAAACGTTTTTTACAATTTTATTTAATCGCTCATCAGACATATCTTTTCTAACTCGTTTTACAGAGGATCTTAATGCATCATTAAATAGAAATCCTCCATCAAGCGGAATCATAGGTAGAACATTAAATAGCCCAACTAGAAGGTTAAGCCAGAAAATCCAGTACAATGCATTTACTATTACCCAAAAAACATTTGTTGGAAGGACATCTAGAGGACCTGTTATTTCGTAATTCTCCTTAAAAGGCGAAGCAATTGGATTATATCCATTAATAGCACCTAAGATTGGTAATGAAAATGAATTTAAGAAGCCAGCTGGGAAATCATATAAAAAGGGATTTTGAAGGGATAGAGTAAAAGCTTCTTGAGGTGAAAAACTTATACCTAAAAAACTTTCATTCTTGTAAGACTCGTTGATTTCTGAGTCGATATAACGACTGTAAAAATCGTATTCACTCATTAATTCAACATTTTTTTTAATAGTTTCTCCTTTAATAACATATGTTATATTCACTGTTTGTTTAGGTTCTGTTTTTTCTATGGCATCACTGAATCCAGCAATATTTTTAATATCTTCATCATTGAAACTAATAATTCTTGCTCCGTTAGGAATATTAATTTCTTCTGCTGGTGTATCCTCAAATGGTGATAAAACTTCAGCTCCATCAAGTGGTTGGACTGAAGACAAAAAAACGAATGAAAAGAGTAGTAAAACAACAAAGGCAACAACAAAATTTGATAGAGGCCCCGCGGCAAAAACACGCATACGTTTTGCTGTCTCTGTCTTTTTTAGTTCTTCTTCATCAGGTTCACAAAATGCACCTATTGGTACAATAAGATAAAGAATACCAAGTGATTTAACTTTTAATTTACCTGCAAACACAAGAATGCCATGAGAAAACTCATGAACAACAATTGCAACCGCTAATGCTAGAATTACATACCCTATATACTCTAGAGGAAGTATTGGATTAATACCTGGAAGAATTAAGGCAAACTCAGGACCTGGCAGATTAGCCTTTTCTGCAGGGGTAAGATCCAATCCAATAAGCATCCAGGCCTGCCAGACAAAAATCACAACCATAAATATCATGACTATGAAGCAAAATACCACACCAAAGCTCCCATAAGCTTTCCAAAATCTTTGTTTACTTGCAATTTTGTTAAGAAAATTTCTACCTTTTTTAGTACGAAGTAGTAATGCAGGGCCATAAAGAGATATGTTATACTTCTCAAGAATACCCTTCTTATGCAAAAATGCAACTATAAGAAAGTAGGATAAAAGTATTGTAAAAAAAATCAATAGGCCATCTATAATCGACATGATTCAGTGCCTGGAATGTATATTTGTTTATTAAAGTAACTAACGGAAATTCAAAATCATAGATAATCTATATTTTGTTTATGTTTCTTTAATAATTCAATTAGATATTTACACCATTTTAATTTCTTCAATTTTAATTTTTTATCATTGTTTGCTGAAAAGGAATATCTTCCAATTTCACCATCGAAGTCAAAGCCAATTAAATATGTCTTTTTTGCATTGAAATGTTCTGCAAGAAAGGCCGCCCTATCGCCATCTGTGAAACCACCAAAATTATGAATATTCTCATAAGGTTTAGGATTAGTTTGTGTAGTTCCAACTATGTTTCCTTTGAATTCTAAAACGAATTTTTTAACTTTGTCAATATTGTCCCCATGAGCATGTATTATTGTTATACTTCCTTTTGAATTTGCTTCTAATTGATCTGTTATTTTACCATCAAGATCGGTAACAATAATCTCGGGAAAAACATTGTTTTCCATGAGAGCACTTGTTGCACCATCTGCTGCAATCTTTAACTTACCAACAAGATCTTTTTTGTGTGTGATAAGTGAGGATTCTAAAGAGGGGCCTGCTCCAAAAATAACAACTTCTTTTCCAGTGATAATATCTTCTAATTCTTTTATAGAAAATGGTTTCCTCTTTTTTAACAACTGGTTTAAAACATCTGCTGATTTTTTATCATTTTCTACTTGAAAATTAAAATCTTCTAATATTTTTCTATAAATTGGTTCCCAATCTTTATAAAACATATACACTTAGTTTTCTTCAACAAGTTTTGTTTTTATTTTTTCGATTTCAAGCTCCTTTTCTTCAGCAATACGCATATCTTTAATGTAATGATGTGTTATCGCTCCGACTAATGCAATCATAATTCCTGTAGCGGTATACCCAATGAAATTAATTGTAAAAAACGGACCAACGTTGAGGCTTGTAGGCCAATTAATTAAAGCTTTATATAAAGAACTAAAAATGGCAGAGGAAATAAAACCAAAGGCAAAGAGAGAGAAGGGTACAATCCAATAGTTCCAGGGAGTTCTTTTTTCACGTACATAAATATCTACTACCCATCCAAATACGGTTATTAAACCTGCTATTACTATCCCCCACACTATGTTACTTACAAATAATAACGCTGGGATTAGTGGTGCATCTGGTGGATAATTTTTACCAACAAATGTTGCATTATAGGCTAAAATACCAAAGGCAATTAGTATTACAACTGCAAGTATATATGTATAAACAGAGAGTTTCCCAGTAAGAAAACCTGATTTTATTTCTCGCCATAATACAGCAAGGTTTCTTTCCCATCTGAAAACTCTTATTAGCAAATAAGTACCTAGTGTTAATAGGATAGCGCCAAATCCACTAGCTGTCAAATCAAGTAGTACAAAGAAAGCCCATACTATTAGAACTAGAGCTATAGGTAGCAAAAATTGTTTTTGCACTTTATCATCATCAAGAATTTTAAGAATACGGTAATATGTGTCTTCTAATTCCCTGCTTTGTTTTACAGAGACTCGGTTTATTGATGTTATTTTTATTCTAGATTGAATTATTGGTAGTACATAATCATCCTCGGCACCATCTGTAACAAGAATTACATTATTCGCCTTTGTTTCTTTGATAACCTGTTCTAGTTGTTCTGATAATATCTCATCTGATTTTATTCCAACGTTCATATGTCCACAAATCGTAGCTATCTCTACATCCTTTTTTTCATTAATGAGTAAGTTATAAGTAGAAATTGCGGAAAAAATTGCATTTAGATCTGAGTCTTCTGGGTCAGCTTGCCCAAGTTTATTTGCCGCATCAATATTACCCTTAACTCCAATTATAGGGCTTTTTACTTTTGCTTTTCTCCCAAAATCATCATCACGATCCACATTTAGAACTAGGATTTTCATGAGTTTCCAATCACAGTATCAATTATTTCGTATATAAGAATGTTACTGTCAATACTATTGTCCAGTATGACTGGGAATCATGTTATTGAAAATATAAATAATATTAACAGCAAAGTATTGCATGAGGCGCAATAGGTAATGGCCGATGCTGAAAAGATTGCGCAAATACGCAGGTTTGTCAAAAGACGGAAAGTTGAAATATAAATCTCGAAAAGCCTAAAAACAAAATACGTTTAACAAAAACTTAGCAACGATTTTTATATACAATCATTATTTGCTTCTATCAAATGAAGGAGCATCCAAAGACCAGCAAATTTGATAATTTACCCAATTGGCAGTTTGTATTAATGATGATGGTTGCTGTAGTTGTATGGGCTCTTGCATTTCCATTCATTAAAATCGGATTGGAAGAACTTTCATTTATCAACCTGACAATAATGAGATTTTTCGTGGTTTGTTGTATTCTTTTTTTTGTTCTTATTCTACAAAAAAAAAGATTCTCCAAACTACAAAAGAAAGATATACTTCCAATATTCCTACTAGGGCTCCTAGGAGTAATAGCATATCATCTAGGATTAAATTATGGTGAACAATTCATATCTCCGGGTACAGCTAGCTTAATAATTGCTACAATTCCAGTACAAATCGTAATATTAGCAGTGATTTTTCTTAAAGAAAAAATAACCCTTATAAAACTAATTGGAATAATAATTTCATTAAGTGGTGTAGTAATAATTTCAATGTGGGGAAAAACCGGTACATCATTAGAGATCGATTATATTTTTGGAGCCTTAGCAGTTTTAATTGCAGCAACAACAGGCGCAATATATACAATAGTGGGAAAAAAATTCTTAGAACGTTACTCAGGGCTATCTTTGACTGTTTACGCAATGCTTTTAGGAAGTATTGGATTAATACCAACTATTAATAATTCACTTTTTGATCAAGTTTCAAAAATGTCAATAAATGGATGGTTTGCTGTTTTATTCTTAGGGATTTTTTCTACAGTTATAGGATATACAATTTGGTATGTAGCTTTAAAAATAAAAAATGCAAGTGAAATAAGTATCTATCTCTATGCAATCCCAGTGCTGTCTACAATATTCAGTTATTTTATGTTTGGGCAAGAAATTACTTTAATGTTTATTCTTGGAGGAGCTCTAGTAATAATGGGTGTTGTAATTGTTAATAAGAGAACTGATAAGCAGTTGAACAATAAAATTGATTAAGGTTTTTCTAGTAACACGTTTTTCTCGCAAAAATTAGCACTTTCTTTCGAGAGTCCTCCTGTTAATATAAACCTCTGTCGGCAGTTCCTTATTACAAATAAAAACAAAATTTTATTAAACATACAATTATTGAAAAATAAAGGAAAATAAAGAGGTAATACATAGGATGAATAAAGACAGATTTAGAATAACAGTAAGCAAAGTAATTATACAAACCCTTGACGAATACTGTAAATTAGAAAACAGGGACAGAAGTAACATGATAGAAAAAATGATAGTATTCTATGACAAAATAACAAAAGATAAAAGAAAATATGATATTATGAACAATAACAAAAATATTTAATAATCAAAAAAAATAGTTATTTTCTCTCCCTTTTATTTAAAAATAAATAATAAAGAAACTTATAATCTATATTGATATTCATTATATACTGCAATAAATAAGGGTAAGGATTAACAATGGATGTTAAATTATATGCTCTTGGAGGTTATGAAGAAGTCGGTCGAAACATGACGTGTCTAGAGATTGGTAATGAAGCAGTAATTCTTGATATGGGCGTGTACATGGATCGCTTTATCCCACTCCAAGACCAAATACAACAATGTTCAACACAAACCCTAATCAAAGAAGATGTTATCCCAGATGATAGACCTATTAATCATCTTCGAAAGAAAATGAAAGCAATAATACTTAGTCATGCTCATCTTGATCATATTGGAGCAGCTTATTGGCTTTCATCAAATTATAATTGCCCAATTTATACTACACCTTATACTAATAAAATTTTACAGCAAAGAGAAAAAAATAATCAATTACAACTGAAAAATAAAATCATTAGCATCACTCCAAATTCATCTTATAAAATATCTGATAAAATCGAAATCGAATTTATTCATGTTACACATTCTGTTATTCAATCATCAATGATTAATATCATTACATCAGAGGGAAATGTTTTATATTCTCTTGATTACAAATTTGATAATCATCCAGTAATCGGTCAAACAACAAATAAACAACGATTAAGAGAACTTGGAAAAGAACACATGTTAGCTCTCATCGTTGATTCAACGAATGCTGAAAAAGAAAATAAAACATATTCAGAGTCGGTTGCTCGAGAGATGCTTAGAGATGTTGTCTTAGGTATGGAAACAGAGAAACATGGAGTTATCGTTTCAACTTTTTCTTCTCATATCGCCCGTTTAAAAACAATTTTAGACGTATCAAAAGACCTTGGTAGAGATACCGTATTTTTAGGTAGGTCACTTCATGAATACATTAGTGCAGCTGAACAATTAGATTTTGTAAATTTTTCTGAAAAGGCTGAGATCATTAAAAATCCATATCGTTCAAAAAAACGATTAGATGAAATCAATAAAAACAGGGATAAATATCTTGTTGTTGCAACAGGTAGTCAAGGTGAACCAAATGCAACGATTTCTAAGATTGTAAATGAAGATATTCCCCTTAGGATTAAATCTGATGATTTTATAATCTTTGCATGTGGAGTTATCCCTACTCCATCAATCCAGGCAAATAGGGGGATTTTAGAAAATAAGATCCATCATAAAAAGGGAAGAATCTTCAAAGATGTCCATGTCTCTGGACATGCATCCCGGGAAGACATTAGAGATTTAATTAAAATTGTTTCACCAGAAAACATTATTCCAGCTCATGGCGATATAAAAAAATTGGCATCAGTTGCAACACTTTCTATGGATATGGGATATGCTCTTGGTAAAAATGTGCATCTTTTACAGAATGGACGCTATGTAAAACTTTAACAACATCATAATCAGCAAGTAAAAATGTTCTTTTACATAAAATTATAATCATTTAGATTACTTCAGATTTATATATCATTAATATAACATCTCCAGAATTTACTTATCTTCATATTTTCTACAATCACGGGGGCATCCTCTAAATGTATTTACTCCAGCTAAACATCTAAAACCTACTGCTTTTTCATCACCCGATTTGGGAATTGTTATTTTATAATATTTGCAATTTCCGTTTGGCATATAAAATTAATATTTTATTAAAGATTTAAAATTTTACCATCATCCTACTATATTCTATAAATGCTCCTTATTACTAAAAAATTTAAAATAAAAAGAAAGAAAAAGAAATAAAAATAGTTAATTATGTATAATTTGATGTACTTTATGACTCCATTGTTTTAAAAAGCCAGTTTTATTAAGATATCTAAGGGTATATGAGAGTTGTACTGTATTCATTTCTAATTGGTTTCTAAATTTTTCATTATTCCTGATGAAAGAATATTGTTGTTCTTTCATTAACCTTTTTACTTGTTTCGATTGATTTATTATCCGTTTTAGACTCTGCATGTTTTTTTCCTCCATTTAATATATCTTACTATATGTTTGATTTCAATTTTATTCATTAATCGTAGTTGTATGTGATAATTTAATTTTTTTCTGCCATTCATTAGTTTGAGGTAACTCAAAATCATTCATCCAGTCATTAAATGGATCAATATTTCTCATTTTTTTCATTTGTTTTTCCTTCCATCAAATCTAAAATTAAGAATGATATAGTAATAGATGATAGATCTTTTAATTTAGCTTTATTTCATTGATATTTTTCCATGCATTATTGACACGTTGTGAAAAAATTATCACTTCTTCTTTCTTTTTTAATCTATTATTACGTATCCTCTCACGTATTTCGCTTATTCTTTTATCTCTGTGGTTTTTAAAAGCCTCACTCATTTTTTCTACCTCTTCTAAACATATTACTATCAATAATAGTTGAATGTTAACAGATTAAGTGTATACATGTGTTCCAAATTTTATCATGTGATCTTTTAGTGACTCTTCAGTTCTAAATTTTCGTCCACAGTAAATACATCTGCAAATTTTTGTCAAACTTTTCCTCCTAAAAAAAGAGATTTGGGCGATATAATCGTCCTTAATATTCTGATTATCTCATTTTCTTAGTTTTCAGTGTTAAGTACGTTAACTCATCTATCTGCTCTTGTAAATGTTGCTCTTCGAAAGTCATCTGCTTCTAATGACTGAAGTCGTTTTTGCTTTCTCCAGTCCCTATCGTTTTCAAAGACCGTAAATTCTCTGTCTATATTCATTGATTTCACCTGCTCTTTCCGAAATTTATCGGATGATAGTAGTATGCAGTAGGTAGTATATATCGTTGTGTACAAAGGTATATAAATGTGTAAAATTATTACATGTTTGTGTAAAATATGGTAAAAAGAATACGAATGAACATATCTTTAACCAAAGAAGAAAATACCCTCATCAAAAAAATCGCGAAAGAAGAAGAAAGACCATATAGCAGACAAATAGTTTACATGATGAATTTCTACATAAAAAATAATAAGAAAAATGAGGTGAAATAAATGAAATATATATGTAATCGATGTGCTAAAATTTTTCAGGCAAATGACATAACCATTCATTATACGACAGGTGACAATGGATTAGAAATTGTTGCTATTTGTAAATTGTGTTTAGAAAGATACTTGGAGAAAACAAAGGTACATACTGATAGAAAAGAAGATGAAAATGAAAGAATGAAAATGAAAAGGAAATGGTAGTTAAACAAATCCAAGCGAGAAATCCCCAACTTTTAACATAACTTTTGCACTTTTTTGAAAAACAAGGAGAAAAGGTCAGTAGAGTAAATATTGCTATCTCTCCTTACATATGCCTGATTAATGACAAAAAGTGCAAAAGTATTGTTATAAGTTTCCTTTGCATTCTTTTAAAAACAGGCCTTGTAAGTCAATCAAAAAAGAAAAATATCATCTTCATCAGCAGTTAATAAATTATTTCTAGCGGCAGGTTTAAAGATCAAATGACAAACTTTTGAAGGAAATACGAGAAATGATTTACATGTAAAGTGCTAATATTCAACGGAAACTATTTAATCAAAAAATTGTTGCATTTTTGATACAATGTACCAGAAATGGAATAACAATGTACGGTTAAAACCCAAAATTGTTAGAAAATGTGGAGAGATAAAACCATTGGATATAGTGGTGGGTGTACTCTGTAAAGATGTGGAGAGTACGATTCTGAATGTGTTAAATGTGGTCAACAAGGGACTCTACAAGTTCTTTCCTGATTTCAAAAAAGCCATCGTAGTCAGTATGGGGTTTTCATCAGATGATACTGCCGAAGCAATAGAGCTTTTTCAACCATACAATAGCATAGCAAAAATCGTGACTGATGACATAACGTTGGGTGGCAAAGGCGGTGGTATACGAACCATTATCGAAATCGCTCATGAAGCTGAAGCAAAAGTAATTGTCTTACTCGATGGAGATCTTCTAAGTATCGAACCAGAATGGATCCAAGCGATTTCAACACCCATTATATATGGACGGGCTGATCTTACTGTTCCCCACTATATACGGGATAAGTACGATGGTGTGGTCACCAACAATTTGGTTTATCCCTTTACGAGAGCAGTATACGGTCTTAACATCAGACAGCCGATTGCAGGTGAATTCGGGTTATCAAGGGATTTATATGAAATTTTACGGAAACATCCGTTATTCCCACCTGATTTTGGAGTTGACATTTTCATTGTAACCGTAGCAACAGCAGAACAAATGATGATAAGAGAAGGACTGTTTGCTCTCAAAATTCATAGGTCGACGGGACGATATTTAGAACCTGAGAAATTTTTAATACCAATGTTTCGGAAGGTAACAGGGAACATGTTTGAACTCGCAAAATACTACGAAGAGCTTTGGAAGAAGAGAGAGCCAAAGCAGCATAAATCACGGTATAAAGAACATTTCGGCCAAAAACCTATCCCAGTTAACGTAGACATCAATAAATTGAAGAAGACTTTCAAAAACGAGTTTACCACATCAAAAATGACGTTCGCACGATTCCTGCCAGATGAGATAATAGCTGCTCTAGATAATATTGCCCATCATATCGAACTATTTGATGCTGAACTCTGGGCTAATATCGTGTATCATTTTGCAGCGTCTTATAAGAAAATGAAAACCGATTCTGATAAGGATTTGCTCATCGAGTCGTTGAAAACACTTTGGATTGGTCGATTTGTAAGTTATGCTATTGAAACAAAAGATATGGACATAAATAAGGCAGAACATGTCATTCAAAAATCAGCAGAAATCTTCGAAAAACAATTCAGTTATCTCCGTTCTATTTATTAGAAGAGATTCTGTACGTATAAACCAATGTGAATTATGAATTTCAAGAAAGGCCTTCGCGTGTTAAATAAAAACATTTTTCATTAGGTGGTTCATTAACCTGTAAGAAATCTTAATTTTTATTGGTAAAAGTGTATTCAAATCTCGTCCCTTGAACCTCAAATATTTAAAAAACTATTGTCCAAGTATATGGACCATAAATAGAAAACGTATTATACGAAATACCTAAAAATTGATTAATCAATTATCATTTTCTAAAAATATGACCAAACTACTGTACATGGGCAATATTGAAGGGAACTACATAAAGGAATTTGATGCAATTGTTATAAAAAATAAGAAAGACTATATTTGTCTTGACAAGACTGCATTTTACCCTCTTGGCGGAGGGCAACCCTCAGATATTGGCGTATTAGAATGGAACGATAAAAAATCAGAGGTAAAAGAGGTCATCAAAAAAGGAGATACAATAAAACACATAATTAAAGGAGAACTACCATCAGTCGGAACAAAAGTCCATGCAACACTAGATTGGCATAGGCGCTACAGCCATATGAAAATGCATACAGCTCAACATATCATATCTGGAATAGTCTTCGATGAATACAACAAAGCACGAACAGTAGGAAACCAGATACATGCAGATTATTCAAGAGTAGACTTTAATCCAGCAAGTTTTACAGAAAAAGACTTAGAAGATATAGTAAACAAATTTAATAAAATAATAGAACAAAACCTACCAGTAAAAATCTATGAAGAAGAACGAGAAATCCTGGAAAAAAGAGTTGACCAACAACGATGCAATCTTGATCTACTCCCGAAATTTATAACAAAACTACGAATTGTAGAAATACAAGGATTTGACATTTGCCCATGCGCAGGAACACATGTCAAAAACACAAATGAGATAACGAAAATAGATAAAACAAAAAAAGAAAGAAAAGGAAAAGACACAGATCGTATAATTTATTCACTAAGTAAGTAGATCATAATTTCAGTCTTATTTCAACATCTTTTATCTCATCTACGTCTTTTAATGATCTAAGCATTCCACAAATTGAATTTGCAATAAATTCTGCAGGAAATTCAGTTAAGGGAATTTCTTTACCATTTACTTTTACGTTTATTCTTTCCATTTAATTCCTCCCTAGAAATTCAGTTTTCATAAAATTAATCAATTTTTCAAAATCATTCTCATAAGTAATAATTGTATTTTTCCTTTCTTTTATTCCTCCAATTCTTATTTTTGGGATATTATCATCATTTGCTCCTTCAATTATAATAATATCATATTTTCCCAAGGATTTAATAACGTTAACAATCTCACTGTTATTCATATTTTGTTTTAGTAAAAAATCAGTTTCGTTTTCTGAAGAAAAAACAACAAGATTTGCACCGGCCTGTGCATGTTTCCAAGTGTCTTTTCCTTCTGAATCGATACTAATTTTTTTATCAGATATTTTTACAGATGCAACATTAAATCCTTCTTTAGACAAGCGGTTAATCATTTCAACAATAAGTGTTGTTTTTCCAGTGCCAGATTCGCCATACAGTCCAATTATTGATGGATTCATGAATTTAGTTAAACCATAAACTCAAAATAAATATTTTCGTTTACCTTTCTTATTGATCGATTTGAAAATTAATAAGCCATATATTGGATTGTTTATTGCTATTATCTCTGTTTCTACAGCAGCAATATTAATTAAAACTGTTTCTTTTCATGAGCAGTTCCCTCTGACAGTTGCATTCTATCGTCTTCTATTTACCACTTTGCTTGTTTTACCTTTTGTAATATTTAGAAAGAAAATTCGAAAAGAACTTACAGGTTTATCAAGAGAATCTATTTTAATTATGTTTATTATCGGTTTGCTTCTTGCTGCTCATTTTGCTTTTTGGGTTAGTAGTCTTGGAAAAACATCTGTTGCAAGCTCTGTTATTTTAGTCACAGCACATCCTTTGCTTGTTGGACCCGCTTCGCATTATTTCCTGAAGGAACGGCTATCCAAGGCAAATGTTATCGGTATTTTGTTATCGGTTTTTGGTGTAATTATTTTAATCTATGGGAATAATAGTTATGTTTCAGACACTATCGATACACTTGAAGGTAATATTCTTGCTATTCTTGGTGGAATTGCTGCAGGTTTATATATTTTAGGTGGTAGAAAAGTTCGAAAAAATGTTTCAGTATGGTCTTATGCTTTTGTTGTTTATACTATTGCGACTATTATTTTATTTTTACTTTGTTTGTTTTTACAGTCTCCTATTTATGGAATTTCATCTGAGGATTACGCTCTTATTTTTATTATGGCAATATTTGCGGGCATTTTAGGTCATACTCTTTATAATTGGTCATTGGAGTACGTTCGTGCATCTATTGCTTCTGTTGTTTTACTAGGTGAACCCATTGGTTCGTCTATTCTCGCATTTGCATTACCTTGGATTAGTCAAATTCCATCAGAATATACAATAGTTGGAGGAGTCATTATTCTTGTTGGTATCTTTCTTACCGCAAGAAGAACCATGGAAGTTAAATCTCTAACAAACATTTAAAAACTTGATTTTATCTAAGATATAGTAAAGGCATCTGGCATATGAAAAACATAGAGGAGCTAGTTTACAATGTTAAAAAATACAAAAATGCAGTAATTCAAGGTGAATTCAAAAGTAAAAAAAATGCAGTTGCATATGTAACTATTAATGATAAACCTCGTGTATTAAAATGGTTTGTACCAGGTTTAAAAAAACAAATGAAAACAGAATATGATATTCTCAAAAAAGGTTCATCAAAGCTTAACATACCATTTATTTTTGAAATGGATGGCGAAAATAACGTGTTGGTAACAAGTTATATTAATGGTGAAAATCTCTGTGATCTTATAAATGATGAAAAAACTGCAACTAGTGAAAAAAAGAGATTAATGATTTTATTAGCTGAGTGGTTTGCCGAGTTTCACAATCATTTCAAGACAGGCAATCAATTTCGTATTCGTGGTGATTCTATTTTAAGGAACTTTATTCTTACTGATCGTATTTGGGGGGTAGATTTTGAAGAATCAAGAATGGGAAATGCTATTGAAGATATTGTAGGAATGTGCTCATCTATTCTTAGTACAGATCCTATGTTTACATCTGAGAAATTTCAACTATGTGAAATATTCATAGAATCTTATATAAAATTGGCCCCAGGGCGTATTGTAAATGTTAATGATGAGATAGCATATGCATTGCTTGAGAAGATACAATGGAGACCTGATGAAGAAGATACTCTTAGGAAATATAGTAAAAGAATAAGAGAAAAAGGACTAAAACAAGATTAACTCAATGCCTATTATAGATAAGTTTTTTAACAAAACCGGCTTTGCTTCTAAAGTCAGTTTTTTGCTCCTAAAGCCCTATTTTTATTCCTAAAGTCTGCTCCTAAAGTCAGTTTAAGAACAAACCCAACAAAACCATTAAAAAGATATGTAGTATTTAGTTATTTGAGGGGAAAGATAATGTCAGCGGAAGAAACAGTTGATGAATTGATTGATAAGGCAATTGATGAAGTACTCTCTAAACCTGGTAAAGATAGCGAAGATATCAATAAAAGAAAGCCAAAACCATTTAGATATCTGACTAATGAAGAAGAAATTCAAGCAGAGCTAACCCCCGAAGAGGCCCCTGCTAGCATAATGAAAGAATCTACTGCAGCAAAGATCGTTGAAGATCAACTTGCAATATTAGGATTAGGTGACATAGATATTATTGAGAATGTAATTAGAAAGCATGAAGCTAGCAGGAAATTTAGAGAAAAATAAGCAGTTAATAAAGAATAATTTAAATTTATTTTTCAAGTCATAATTTTTATATAGACATTATGCTATCCGTGCACCGATAATTATGGGGAAGGAAAAAATTATACCAATTTTAGCACTGATAATCCTAATAATAGGCGGAACATCCTCAGCATATGTTTATGCTACACAAATCGACAAAGAGACTATATCAATTAATGGATATGAATACACGATTGATCAATTATTTTACATGGGGGAAGCAAAAACAATTGAAACAATGGAAGGAGAAAAAACAGGCGTTTCTCTTGAGGATCTGATTCCAAAGCTAGGCGTAGGTTGTCCATCCTGTCACGAATACACAATAATGGGAAAAGAGGGTTATCAAAAAACTGTTGATTGGGATATTATGAAAACAGGAGTTTTGGCTGATATTAAAAAGGTTTATTTCCCTGATACTGCAAAGTCTTTTTGGGTAGGAGATATAGTTGAAATTGAGGTGAAATAAAATGAAAAAATGGAAAGTTATCGCTGGAATTTTATTATTTGGTTCACTTTGGGGATTCTCTGAAGTAATAATTGGATCAACGATTCAAGATGTAGGTTTACCAAGTGGGGCAATTATGACCGGTGTTTTTGCAATATTTTTCTTAGTGTCCAGTAGAATAATTTATCGCCAACCAGGTATGCAATTTGGTATAGGTCTTGTTGCTGGTGGTTTAAGACTTTTTAACCCATTTGTCGGATGTCATTTATGTTCAGCTATCGCAATAATGGCTGAAGGTGCCATTTTTGAATTAATTTGGTATAGGATTTCATTTGATTTCAGTGAGCTAAAAACAACAATTATGCAGGGCAGCATGGGTATAATATCTGCTTATACCATTTTCGTTGGAGGGTATATTGTAACCCAGATTTTAACACCTATTGCAGATGGAGCAAATTTTTATATCGAAAACTTAATTGTTTTTATGCCTAATATACTTGCAAGAGGATTAATTGCTGCTGTGATTGGAGGTATAGTTTTGCCAATCACAATTTTAACAAAGAAAATTGACATAACTATCAAAGATCGGTTATACTATCCTACCACAATTGGCCTATCTATATTATGTTGGTTCGTTGTAATTGGAAATTGGTTTGTGGCATAGGCGGATATAATGATGGATAAACTAAAAACTGTAAAGATCTTAAAGTTCCACCCTGAAAAATGTGATGGAAGCCTTGCATGCGAGAGAGCATGTTCACAGGTTCATTTTAAAACAGATGAGGGTGGTGACAAATCAGCAATCAGGATATTAAAAAATGGAAATTCTTACAAGATGCATGTTTGTGACCAACGCGGTTTATGCTTAGATATGTGTCCTGTTGGAGCTCTTAATAGAAAAAAGAATGGAATAGTCTGGCTTGATAAGGATATATGTATCGGTTGTCAGGCGTGTGTTGGTTTTTGTCCAATTGGTGCAATGAGAAAATCAGATGCAAGAATTGAACCTTTTAAATGTATCTCATGTGGTGCATGTGTTCGCGCCTGTCCAAATGGTGCACTTGAACTAATAGAAGTAAAAATCGATGATATAAAAAAAGTCGTTTATCATAAACAGGGGACAGAATAATGGCTGAAGGACAAATTCCAATTGAAGAATATGAAACTGGAAATACTAAACATAAATGGGATTTGAAAAAACTCAAATTTGCTCATAGAGTTATTTTTGAATATAATTACAAAAAAGGCGAAATTAAAAGAGGATATGCGAATAGAACGTTATACCTCAATTTAACAAAGAAAGAGATCAAAGAAAAACCGGTCACAGAGGATATGAAAAAGAAATTCACAGGTGGCCGTGGTTTTGGACTTAAATTAATGTGGGCCTCTATCAAATCATCAACACGCTGGAACAGTGATGAAAATGAGCTTTTAATTACAACCGGGCCATTATGTGGTACAACACAATATCCTGGTTCTGGTAAATCTCTTTGTTTAACTATATCCCCTTCAACAGATATTATTTGTGATAGTAATGTGGGAGGATTCTTTGGCCCATATCTTAAATTTGCAGGATTTGACGCAATTGAAATACAAGGAAAAGCAAAACAAGATGTTGTAATTGTTGTTGATGGGGAAAAAGGAAAAATCTCAGTTGAAACTGCACCTCTAGAGGAGACAAACTCACATCTGATAAATGAACAACTCACTCATATGTATGCATCTGAAAATACTGATAAATCTAGACAAAAAGTTTCTGTCGTTTCAGCTGGAAAAGGAGCAGAACATAGTTATTGGGGCTGTTTGAATTTCTCATTTTATGATATTAGGAGAAAATTACCTCGTATGAAACAGGCTGGGCGGGGAGGACTTGGAACAGTTCTAAGAGACAAAAAGATCAAAGCAATAGTTACTAAAATTGAAAAATTCGATGGTGTTTCAAATAATCCTGCTGATCCTATAGCTCTTGCTAAGGTTGGAACCAAACTACATCGTGAAATCAGGGATCTGGATAGGCATCAATGCAATATGCGTGCTGTAGGAACCGTGCATCTTGTTGAAATTATGGATGAATATGATTTACTTCCGACAGAAAACTATCGTTTTGGAAGTTTTCCTAAAGCCTCTAAAATTTATTCACCTAAATTTTTCAAACACTTTACAAAAATTATTCCAGATGGCTGCTGGCATGGATGTACAATGGCATGTGCAAAAACTGTTGATGGATTCACTGTTATGACTGGGCCATATAAAGGACAAAAAACAACTGTTGATGGGCCAGAATATGAAACAGTAGCTTGTTGCTCTAATATGAGCTTATGGGATCCACTATGGGTCCTTGAATTCAACTTTTATTGCGATACATATGGCCTTGATACAATATCAACTGGTACTGCAATTGCATTCTATATGGAAATGTATGAATATGGTATTTTAAACAAAGAAAGATGTGATGGTCTGGAGCTTTGTTTTGGTAATGGGGAAGCAGTCATGGAATTTATGCATCGTATTGCACAGGGCAACAAGGGAGAATTCACTAAAATTGCAGCAAAAGGTGCAAGGCGAGTTAAAGATTGGCTTATAAAAAATGCATGGGGTACTCCTCAGCTAATTGAGGATTGCGGAATGGAGAGCAAAGGTCTTGAGTACTCTGAATATGTAACAAAGGAATCACTTGCTATGCAGGGGGGTTACGGACTCACATTAAAAGGCCCACAACATGATGAGGCATGGCTAATTTTCATGGATATGGTAAACAATGCAATACCAACATTTGAAGACAAAGCAGAAGCACTTCATTACTTTCCCATGTGGAGAACATGGTTTGGACTCAATGGTTTATGTAAACTTCCTTGGAATGATGTAGAACCTGCTAATAATGCAGAAACTGATGAACCATCAAAAGTTCCTGAACATACCCAAAACTATGTAGAATACCAAAATGCGATAACCGGTTGGAATGTTGATAAAGAGGAACTAATTCTACAGAGTGAGCGATGTTACAACTGGCAGCGAGCAATGAATGTATGGCTGGGACGAGGTCGTAGAAAAGATGATTGGATTCCATATCGTTCAATGGGGCCAGTAACTGAGATGGAATATCTTTCAAGAAAAGATAGATATGATAAACAACTAGTTGAAAAATTAGGACATTCTGAAAAAGAAGTAGAAAAGATGAAAATAAAGGAGAAAATAGAACTCCTTTATGATTACAGACAAGCTCAATATCAGAAACTCGCTGATGCTGTTTATTACAGGCGAGGATGGACTCCCAATGGTATTCCGACACCCCAAAAAATGAAACAGCTTGGAATGGATGACCCCAAGATGTTAAAATTGCTCCAGGATAAAATTAATGAGGACGAAAAAGCTGGTCTGAATGTTTGGGGAGGAAAATACGGAAAAGGAGAAAAACCACCAAACATTCATCTTAAATATTGGGAGAAATGGTAAAAAATATGAATTTAGAAAAATCTGAGAAAATTAAGAAGAAATTAGGTAGATCTAGTGTCGGAATAGCCGGACTTGGGGGGCTTGGTTCAAACGCGGCTGTTGCTCTCGCTCGTGCGGGCATTGGAAAAATGATTCTTGTTGATTTTGACATAGTTGAGAAAAAAAATCTAACTAGACAATATTATTTTTTAGACCAGATTGGAAAACTAAAGGTAGATGCATTAAGAGAGAACTTAGAAAAAATCAATCCTGAAATAATAATAGAAACTTACAATCTAAAATTAGAAAAAAATTCAATGGAAAAACCATTTATTGATGTCGATGTTGTAATTGAAGCTCTTGATCGCGCGGAGATAAAAGCAGCATTTATTGAAGAATCACTTTCAAAACTTCCAGATAAACATGTTGTCGCTGCTTCTGGTGTGGCAGGTTACGGGAATTCAGATAGAATTGTTACAAAACGCTTGGGTAATCTGTATATGTGTTATGATGAACACGCCTTATCAAGTGATGATGATGTGCTCATGGCTCCACGTGTTGCTCTTATGGCAAACTGGGAGGCAAATCTAGCACTTGAAATCATATTGGGTGAGGACAAGTGGGCATTGAAGTAAATGGTAGAAAAGTCGAGTGGGTTAAAAACGAAACCGTTAAATATCTCCTTAGGAGAATGAGATATACATTTCCACTTGTTGTCGTAAAAATAAATGACAAGATAATTCCCCGGAAAGATTTTTCAGATGTTATCGTGCCTGATAATTCTAAGGTTGCTGTTATTCATATGATAAGTGGCGGCTAAAAAAATTATAGGATTCTTACTAAGATTGTGTTTCCATTTTATAATATACAGTTGTAATATAATCTCCTGGAATTTGACCAAATGGGATATTACATCTGTAATTCACATTATCAGTCGTTTTCACCGTATTATTATCATCTGCTCCAACAAATGTTGTTGAAGAACCGTAGAAATATATTGAGTTGTTTCCCTCAAAATTGTTAAATTGAGTCATATCTCCACCTTGTACCCATATAGTTTGATTAGACATATTTGCTGTAGGATGCGTCTTATGTAGTAATGCGTCTACATCAACTGATAAAGAATAATCTACATTTGACAGAGTATCAATAGTAATGTTAGATGCAACTGATGCATTTTCTCCTGGTGCCCCATGGATTGTTGGTATTCCTGCACTTTTTATCTGAGTATAAGAGTTTATTCCAAATTCGTCAACAACAAAGGTTGTTTTTGGACTTGAAGCTTGTTCTCCACTGTCCGTAACTGATATTAGAAAATTCCATGACCAAATATCATTAATTTCATTTTTTGTTTTATCCCAGCTATCATCTCCTGGTGCATATCTAAACTGAAAACCAGGAATAAATGAAAAAGTTAGGTTACCGCATTCTGTTTCATTGGAGTTTCCATTAATATCCGCTTCAATTTTTTCTGTGAAGCTTACTTTGATTACTTCGTTATCTGGCCATAGCATAGTATAACTAGCAGCCCCAGTAGTGTTCTTATATCGCAAGAACATGTTTAGGTTTCCACCCTCTGTTTGATTATAAATAGTGCCATCATCACCATTGTCAAACCATGCTTGGATATCTATTTGTTCAATGTCATCCCATCCTTGGTGGCTACTGATGTTGATGCAAAATTTATACTCTTGCTTCACGTCAATCTTAGAGTTTAACATAGAAACGTCTGTTTTTGTTTGAAGATCATACCAATTAATTATCGGTTCGGTTTTATAGGATGGTGGCACAGGAGGTCCTGGTGGCACAGGAGGTCCTGGTGGCACAGGAGGTTCTGGAGGTTCTGGGGGTTCTGGTTCTTCTTCTAGTGGGGTTGTTAATTTAAGATACGTGTTGTTATCTGAGTCAAAGGTGACATCTGCTGCAAAAGCAGTTTCTATTATTGGAATTACAGCTATTGGGTTGTTAGAAGTAGTAAGTAATGTTAAAAATATTAGAAAGGTAGCGAAACTTTTCATTATTGTTTTTTCTACCTTTCTGTTCATTTCGCAAGCCACCGTTCCTTTTATCTGTCGTGTTAAAAAAATTCACGACAAATATTATCATGTATATTGTTCACAAGTATCATTACTTAAAGCTTTGGTGGCAAAAAAACAAACTGTAAAAATTACAAAACGACAGATTGACACTAAAAATAAGAAAGCAAATCTAGATTAATTTCAGTTATAAGATATAAAATGTGTCTATTTTTTAATAGTTTTATTCATGAGAGTATAAACTGTAATAGTAAGAAGTGGTACAAAAACAATGAAAATGTACTCCTCAATCGGAATTCCAAAAATATTTCCTATGACCGTGTCCTGTGAGAAACTCCAAATTCCCAGCCTTACAGATAATTGATCCCAAATCACCCCCAGGATAAACAGTAAAAAAAAGAGAAATCGCTAGATTTTTGAAATTAATTCTATTCCGAAGGAAATAAAGTAAAATCAGTGAGGGTATTATTGCAAAAAGTAGCATTAGCCCAATATAACTATAATTAGGCATATTAAAAGAAAAACAAATAATATTTAATAAATTCTTGTATGAGTTCTATTTCGTTATGCCGCAACAGAGCCCAATATTGTGAGAAATGAGAAACCAAATGCGAAAGCGAAGTAGGTTACATACATCAAGGTCCATGAAGATGTATTTTCTAGGAGTCCACCTTTTTTCTTTTCCTTAACCATCAGATGAAATATGAAGTATCCAGGTATTGCTAAGAATGTTAGTAACCATAAGTATGAATCTAGTATACCACTATCAATCAATAAAGGAATATATGCAAAGGGGAAAAACATGAATGGTAGTGACATCAATGCTGCTTTTTTAATTCCAAATGTGTTAACTAGTGTCCGTGTACCAGTTTTTTTATCAGCTTCGCTATCTACAATATCTTTTGTGATTGATCCGCCGATTAAGAAGAACATAGCAATCAAACCAATAGCCATTGGCAATGGTTCCAACGCGTTACCAAAAACACTCCAAGAAGCTAGTATACCAAGAAGTCCACGTGGCACTCCAACCCATAACTGATTTAGGAATAAAACGTCTTTTATTCTGGGTGGAAGTGAGTAAGTGACTGTAAAAATTACAATAAGCAGAACAAATACACTGAACATGATATTAACAAGTATTGATAAAGAAAAAGCAGTAATATACAATATAATTGACATAACTTTGGCTTCAATAAGAGATACGTCACCTCTAACTATGGGACGATATGGTTTTGATATTTTATCTGACTCAACATCTGTGATTTGATTTAGTGTATTTGAAGCTCCGTTTAATATTGCAAGAGCAAAACTAGCAGGTATTATTGTTGTCCACCAGATAGTAAAAAGACCATCTGTTCTTCCGTTATAGAAGAAACTTGCAATCATTATACATGCAGATACAATAATTGGTGCAAGTAGTGTAAAAGGACGTATTAAATCGAAATAGCCTATGATGCATTGTTTGAGTCTTATTATCTTCATTTTCTATCTCTCCGATGATAACAAGTTTGTGCCTGTTAGAATATAAAGGTTGTTTAACAGGCGTTATCCAAAATCAAAAAATAACCAAAAGAGGCTGTTTTGGCACCAAAATAGATTTTATAGAAGTAAGATATTCATGGATATACTATCAGGAGGAGTAAATGTCAAAATTTAGAGGATTTATAGCTATAGATATTGGCTCTTTTCCAAAGCTAGTACAATTTGAAAACGAAATCAAGAATACAGGGGCAAATACAAAACTTGTCGAGCTTGAAAATGTTCATATTACTCTCAAGTTTCTTGGAGATACTGATGAAGAACAAATAGATAGGATCGAAGAAATTATTAAAGATGCAGTAAAGGAAATCAATTCTTTTGAAATTCAATTGAAGGGCGCAGGGGTTTTTCCAAATGAAAATTACATTAGAATTATGTGGATAGGAATAAAAAACGGGGAAAAAATAGGGGAAATTGCATATAAAATTGATGAACAAATATCTGAACTTGGTTTTCAAAAAGAAAGAAGGAAATTTTCTGCACATTTAACAATTGCACGTGTTAAATCTGTAAGAAATAAAGAAAAACTTTTACAAGTAATCGAAAAATTTAGAGATGCTGAGTTTGGAAATTTTAAAGTCGACTCTATTAAATTAAAGAAAAGTGAATTGACTCAAAAAGGACCTATTTATACAACGCTAAAAGAGGTAAAAATATAACTATAGTGGTGGTGAAATAAATAGAAACATGGATTATTGTTTTGGGGTTAATCAATTTTATACTGCTACTATTTAGTTTGAAAATCTTTATTCCAAAGGAATTTTATCAGAGAAAAGATATAGCAATTTTCCAAATTATTAGAAAACATCTTCCGTTTTTGTTATTACTATTTGGAGTTGTTGCTTTTCATCTTTTTGAAGTAAATGTTATCGACCCTCAAATAACAGAATGGATAGGGCAAGATTTTACAAATAATATTAAAAATATTGAGGGAGATACTGTATTTTGGTTTTCACAACACTGGATACCAACTCTTACTTATTTCTTTGTAATAATGTACATAGCTGTGTATCCTTTTACGCTATGGTTTTCTCCTACATATTTCTTAATAACAGATAATAAAAAAGCAATGAAAACACTTGCATATGGACTACTGCTGATTTATATCATCGCACTTCCATTTTACCTATTTGTACCAATAACAAATGTTTACACCTATTACAATGTAAATTCAGCTCTTGAAAGTGTTATTCCATCTGTTGAAAACTTTTTTTATACAACTACAACCCATAACAATTGCTTACCATCACTTCATACAGCTATGACAATACTAATGGCCCATACTGTTGGTTTAACCGGAAATCGAAAACTAACATATTTTACATATTTTACGATGATATCAGTCATAATCTCAGTCATATATTTATCGATACACTGGATTACGGATGTAATAACTGGTGCTTTACTTGCAATTGGAGTAATACTCATATTGAAAAAATTCATGAAGGATGAAGGGCAAAATGAATGAAAAAGAAATAGAAAAGCAAATCTTAGATCAAATTACTCCTTCTTCAGAATACAGAAAAAAACTTAAAACAGTTATTCAAGAGATAAAAGAAAAACTCAAACAAGAAATTACTGAGAGAGATCTCCCTGTTTCCATTGAACTAGTAGGATCAACAGCTAAAGATACCTACTTAAAAGATAATCTAGATATCGATTTTTTTCTACTATTTCCCACAAAATTTCAAAAAGAAGACATAGCAAAAAATGCTCTTTCAATAGGGAAAAAACTTCTCAAAGACACTGAAGAATCCTATGCAGAACATCCATATCTTAGGGGATATTACAAGGATTATTATGTAGAAATAGTTCCATGTTACAAGATTGAAAAAGCATCACAAAAAATATCAGCAGTAGATCGAACCCCACTGCATACAAAATATGTAAAAGAAAATCTACCGGCATCACAAAAACAAGAGGTGCTTTTATTCAAACAATTCCTTAGAGGGATTGGATGCTATGGTGCTGAAGCAGAAATTGAAGGATTTTCAGGTTATTTATGCGAAATTTTAATTATTAAATATGGTTCTTTAAAAAAATTAATAGAAAATGCAAACAACTGGAAGACAGGAGAAAAGTTTGTATTTTCTAAAGTGAAATCTCCAAGTTTTGACACGCCACTTACAGTTATTGATCCAGTTGACACAAATAGAAACGTGGCCTCTGCTCTCTCAAAAGAAAAGTTTGACTTATTTGTAAGAGCGTGCAGAGAATATTTGAAAAAACCAAGTGTTACCTTCTTTTTTCCAAACAAAATAAAACCTTGGTCATTAGAGGAAATAAAAAAGGAAATACAAACACAAAAATGTCTTTATATCGGTATAAAATTTGATAAACCAGATATAATCACTGAGAATCTTTATCCTCAGATTAGAAAAGCTTCACGATCAATAAGGGATACTTGTGAAAGATACGATTTTAAAATCTATGATATAACATTTCACATAGATGACAAAGAAAGTATTATCTATATTATAGTCAAAACAAAAGATGAAACACTATCAAAAACACTCAAACATATGGGACCACCTACAAAATTGGAAAAAAATGCAGATGAATTTGTTAAAAAATGGAATAGTGATTCAAGAGTAATAAGCACACCCTATGAAAAAAACGGCAGATTATATGTTGAAATAAAACGAGAATACTTAGATATAAATCACTTTTTGAAAGATAAAATCAAAAATCTGAGTACAGGTAAACATATCGACAAAATTGTAAAAAAAAGATATTCAATTTTAGAGATGAAAGAGCTATTCAAAGATAACTTGAGAGAGTTTTGGACTGAATACTTAGATGGAAAAATGTCTTGGGAAAGATAGAATGAAAACTATTGGAGTTTTCACAAAGGATTTTTCGTTATATTATGATCTTATAAAAGTACTCAGGAAAAGAAAGATACCATATGTTTCGCTTTCATCTGTTGATCATATTCCAAGCAGGATTGGTGTTATACTCACTTCTAATAATGAATTACATGATATAAAATCTCAAAAAGTAATTGCAGCTGATGCTTATGATACTGTTGATCATGCGCTGGATTTAGCTCTTCAAATGTTAATCGGGAAAGACTTGTATTCTAAGGTTTTTATTGGCATAGATCCTGGTGATCAACCTGGTGTAGCCATTGTTGGTGACGATATTATTTTACAAAAAATAAATGTTGAAACACCAGAAAAAGTTGTGACAGTTATTAAAAGAATCCTAAGGGAGTATCCAGCTTTAGAAACTTTAATACGAATAGGTCACGGATCTGTAATAACGAGAAATAGAATAATCAATTCATTAATTATACTTAAAATTCCAATAGAAATTGTTGACGAAACAAAAACAACTCCATCTCAACAGGTTAGAAGACATGAACGAGATAGTGAAGCCGCTGCTGCAATAGCCCTTTTAACTGGTGGTAAGGTACAGAAACAGTTACCATTAGAGCCTACAAAAGGTGAAATCAGAAATATTCAGGAACGCAGCAGGAAGCTTACAGATGGAAAATTTTCAATTTCTGAGAAAACTGCTATTGAGGTTTTAAAGGGTAAATTAAGTCTAAAAAAAGCAATTGATTTAGAAAAAAATCGTAAGATACCCAAACGTTTATGAAGCGCTCTCATATGCTGATTAGGTAAGAGTGATGAAGGCTAAAAGAGCTCTGATTAGCGTTTCAGATAAAGAAGGTATAACTGATTTTGCAAAAGGTCTATCTAATCTTGATATAGAGATTTTTTCAACTGGTGGGACAGCATCTGTTTTAAGTAAAGCGGGTATAAAAATCAAAGAAGTATCAGATATCACTGGTTTTCCAGAAATGCTTGACGGAAGGGTAAAAACACTTCATCCAATTATTCATGCAGGTATTCTTGCAAAAAGGGATGAAAAAAAACATATAGATGTGCTAAAAAAACATAGCATAGATACTATAGACATATTGGTTTGTAACCTGTATCCTTTTGAAAAAACTATAAAAAAACCAAAGGTTGGTATTGAAGAAGTCATCGAAAATATAGATATCGGTGGTCCTACTCTTATTAGAGCTGCTGCTAAAAACTATAAAGATGTCGTTGTAGTGACGAATACAGATCAGTATAATGATGTTTTAAAATCTTTTGAGTCAAATGGAGAGCTGAGTTTAGGGGAAAAAGAAAAACTAGCATTGGATGCTTTTGCTCATACCGCACAATACGATTCAATTATTTCGAATTATCTAAGGTATAAATGGACAGATGATATATTGCCAGATGAAAATAGCATTGCTATGAGAAAAATTAAGGATATGCGGTATGGAGAGAATCCTCACTTAAAAGGTGCTTTTTATAAATCATTACCAGAAATTAAAGAGCCTTGTATTATAAATGCTGAAAAAATTCAGGGAAAAGAGCTTTCATATAATAACATTCTTGATAGTGACTGTGCTATTGAGTGTATTAAAGAATTTTCCAATCCTACTTGTGTAATTATAAAACATGCAACGCCTTGTGGAATCGCAAGTGCAGATGATTTGTTACAAGCATGGAAAGATGCCTATGCAACTGATACAAATTCTCCTTTTGGCGGTATTGTAGCATTTAATAGAGAATTAGAAAAAGATGTGGCAGAAGAACTTTCAAATCTATTTTTAGAAGTGATAATTGCATTAGGATTTACTAAGGAATCGTTGGAAATTTTTAGTAAAAAGAAAAACCTTAGACTCCTTGAACTTAAAAATCTTGATAAAATAATTGACAGAAAAGGCATAGTGTTTAGAAGTGTTGTTGGAGGTTTTCTTTCACAGGAGCGAGATGTTAAATTAACTTCTAGAAAAGATTGGAAGATAGTTACAAAGAAAAAACCTACAGAAAAAGAACTTCATTCAATGGAGTTTGCAGTTAAATGTGTAAAGCACATAAAATCAAATTCAGTTGTTTTTGTAAAAGATGCACATACTGTTGGAATTGGTGGTGGGCAAACCGCTCGTGTTGATGCTGCATGGATTGCAACTCATAAGGGAAAAGAAAATATCAAAGATTCTACTATGGCTAGTGATGCATTTTTCCCATTCAGAGATGCCGTTGATATAGCAGCGGAAGCAGGTGTAAAAGCAATCATTCAACCAGGTGGATCTATCCGGGATGATGAAGTGATTCAAGCCGCAGATGGCCATAATATAGCTATGGTTTTTTCAGGTCAGCGTTATTTTAGACATTAAATAAAGAAAAAAATGAGAGGAGATTTAGGACTATAGCAAAATATTTTTTATTGTAGTCCTAATCGTAGTAGTAGACGTTGTAGAATTGGAAATAGATCAGGATAATTCTGTTGGAACCATTGCAATAGCATTGTGGTTACCTTGTTTCTTGGCATAGTAACAGTAAGTGTTCCCTCGGTACCAATAAAACCATTGATGTCTTTTGCTTTAGCAGTAATTATATAATCACCCCGTTCAGCCCATGTATGACTTGCAAATGCATCTTCTCCAGATGCAAAAGGACCTGCGATGATTTCTTCCCCAGTACCGTCACCCCAGTCTACAATATACTCTGCGATGTCATCATCATCAGGATCTATTGATTTAAAACTGTATTCATACTCTGTTCCAGCATCTCCATTATCTTCACCATCTATTATAGGTGCATTTGGCGGTTCATTACCAGGTTCAGGTTCTGTTGTGAACGTATAAACTTCTTCTGTTGTTTCGCCACTACCATCTGGATCTGTAGCACTCACATACCAAGTATATATGGTACTATAATCTAGACCAGAAATACTACATGTTTTTGTACCCTCACTTTCACCTGTACCACTATTGCTACCAACATCAGGACTGGTTGTAATACTCCAATCAAAGCTATTTTCCTCAGGGTCTGCTATATAAACAGATAACGAAGATGTAGTTATGGGTACACCAGTAGCACCGTCAAGTGGATCTTCATTTGAAAACACAGGTGGAAAATTCGGTGGCGCACTTTCTTTAGTGAAGAAATCCCACACAAGGCCAATAGTACTTTCACCGTATGGATCCCATGCGACAATCTGCCACCAATAATGCGTGTTATACTCTAGCGGATTTGGTGGAGTATAACTGGTTTCTGATTGATTGTGTGATACTAAAACATCAGGGGTTTGATCATTTGCTTCAAGATATACACAATACGTTACAGGATCACCATTTGGATCACTACAAGTCCAACTCAGGGTAGGAGTAACACCAACATTTGTTGCGCCATCGGGTGGATAGGGATTACTAGGGGGATAAGGTGGTAGGTTGTCCTCTGGGACTGTAGCTTCTCCCATATATGGGCAGAAATTATGTTTGGTGACAGTTACATACATGACACCCCCAGAAGACGGCACGGGATAAAACGTTACATCTCCAGCTGAATTTGTATAGCCTGTTAAATATACTTCATCCTCTTTTGATAAACAGACATATGCGCCATTGACATTGGTTCCTCCTGTAGTTTCAACATGAACTGTGAAAGATGAAGAGCTAACAGTATCAGGATGAGTTACATCAAGATTCTGTGGAGCTGCTGTCCATATCTCCATACTTGGATCCCCAAAAACATGGAACAACTCAAAGGTATACCTTTCATACCCCCAGGGATCACCCCATGTGTTTCCCATGTATGTTTTACCGTTATTCAATATTTCTCCTAAGGTATAAAGCGGAATATCACCACCAATATCCTGATCAAAATCAGGCCAGATAGCATCATAAAAACCACGACATAAAAAGTCGTTATACCCACTATAGCTTACTCGAGTTGCACCAAAAACAGCAACGGCACCTCCACCATCTTTTCTTATAAATTTTTCACAGAAACACTCATAATTATCAAACTTACCAGTCAGACAATTAATGCTGAACACAACAGGAGTAAGATCACCATTTGTTAACCCCGCTATATGAGAAGATTGGAAATAAGGATCACCCCAGCCACCTTCAGACCCATGATCCCGATGATTCAAGATAAACACTCCTGACTCTATTGCGTTGATAATATCATCAGCATCACCATCCCAAGCAAACGTTGGACGAAGAAGCTCAGGCGGTAAAGGCTCTCCATTACCATAATAACCATTATTATAATGAGTAGGATAAACACTTGGTTCTGTAACATAAATACGTTCTCCATCATAACCCTCTGATAACAGATAATCCCTGACTTCCTCAGAGGTTCTCACAAACCTCCTAGTTTCATATCCATTATGCTCATCATCCTGGAAATATGCTGCTACCGCAAAATCTTCATAATAACTAGTAGCAGTAGGAGGAGCCTGCTCATATTTTAGTATTTTTTCAACAATTACTTCAGCTTCTTGAGACGTATCAGCAGGTATTCTTCCAATAAAAAGATCAGGGTAATAATCAGATCCACTAACAGTAGCATACCACAAATCTGATGCAGCAGAATAAACATAATTAGTTGGCACATATTCAGCATCACCAACAAGTAGAACATACGATGGTTTCAGATCCCATGTATCATATGCATTTTGAATATATTGACGTATCTGTGAAGAAGTACTTCCTGCTTCAATAGTGTCAACAACTTTAGTAAATAATCCTTTAGAGTGCTTCCAATCTGCCAGCTCAAGAATCTCCATATAAAAATCAGGATGAGTAATAATTAAATAATCACATCCCTCCTCCCGTGATCCACTACCTGAACCTTGTGAGGATTCATCAAATATGGTATTTTCCAAAAACTCTTGCCAATTCTCAAATACGTTTTCATAAAACCGGGTAAACAATACATTATCAAAACCTGATTCCACAGCCACTTTTTCACCCTCATCCCAAGATAGCTCTATAACGATTTCATCATAAATAGTTGCAATTTCTTGTTTTGGATTACATTGAACCGGGTAAAACTCAATTTTCACAAAACAAATATCACGAATCTTACCATCATACACCAATTCAACTAGCTTTCCAGGATACTCGATATCCTGCTGGTAAAACGATTCATCAATTATAAACTCAGTATTATCACCCGTTTCACTATCAGACTGAGGACTCTGAGCAGGATACACCCGGCCAACCCAACTAGACTCCATAACTTCAGCATCAACAACATTCAAAGATACATCCAATGTAGGAACAGCAAAAATACAAGTCACAACAGGCAACTGTGGTTTACCCAAGTCACCGATAAAACCGGCATTAGGGATATTAAACGTGGTAAAGGTACCATGCTCGGTCACATCTTGATCTTGTATTAGCTCCTGCAATTTAAAAGAAATAAGTAGCTCATGATCACTTACATAATTATAAGAAACCATCGTGTCATTTTCTAATCTAGTTTCATTCAACCCTACCGTATTTATTGAACTTGGCAACAAAAATAATACGACAATACCCAGCGTCACAACCATTTTTAAAACTATTTTCCTATCTCTATATATTTTCATATTTTTTACCCCCCGGTAATAAATATATATTTGTAATATATTATTTTAATTAAAAACTTTCTAATAATAAATTATCTAATCTTTATTTTTTATATGCAACAAGTTGTTAAGAAAAAAAAAGGTTTTTTTACATTTCAACTCCTATTAATTAAAAAGAAAATGAATTTGGACATATTGGCCCAAGGTGGTAAAATTTTTTTAGCGACGTTTAAAATTAAAAAAATATCTCCACTTTTCATTTTTTTCTATAGGAAAATCCCAGACAGATTTTTTAATTGTGCAGTATTCCTCTGGCTTTATTTCTTGATTTCCTGTTTCATCAAATTTAAAAGTAAGATAAAAAAGAGCACCAAGATTATTTCTTTTTACTTGCATGTTCCCAGTTTTATATCCAACAGGAACTCGTCTTCTTGTTATAATTGTTTTATTCCAACGTTGCTTTTTTGTCTCAACAATTTTATAACATGTGCTATTCTTAATTTTATTTGGACGTTTTTTTGAGAATACAGCAATTTTCTGTATTTTATGCTGATGAGAGGTCCCAAACCTATTTATTATTTTTTTGCTACTCCATTTTACAATAGTAATGATACATTTTAAGAGTTTTATTGTAAAATCTATTATCTTTCTTGCAGAGAATTTAGGTATAGAGCGGATTTTTTCAGAAATATCTTTTTTTTTCTTTACTTCTTTTTTTGCATCATCCTTTGGCTTCTGTTCTATTGTTTTTCCAAAGTTTTGCAGATCTGAAAATTCATCACTTGACAAAAAACATCTCCTTTTTTATCAAATATTCAAATTAATTTAAGATAATTGCTAGTAATTATTCAGTTTCATATTGCTTTAAAGTTCCGTCTTCCTCTTCTTCAAATAATGGTATCTGTTTTGGTATAGTATAATAAAATTTGTTATGATTGTCCATCTTTACCCTCCTCAGTCCTATAACAAACATGTGTTTAAAAAACTATACTATTTTTTCATAAAAAATATTAAAATTGCAGTTAACAAATAATATTTATAGATACAGGAAGTTATTATTTCTATTACCAAATCTTTTCTAAATAAATGATCGTTCAAAGTTTTTTATTTGAATGTATCTGTAATAATAATAATTTTCAACAATTTATTAATAAAAAAAAATCCTCATTTTTTAACATTCTGATTGTAATTAATTAAAAAGAAAAAAAGAGATGGACTATTTTTATAGTCCTAAACGCAGTAGCAGTCGTTGTAGTATCGGGAATAGATTGAGATAGTTCTCAAGGAAGTCTAAGAATGGTGTATTGATAGCTTTGTTTCTTGGTGTTGTCATTGATACATCTATTGTACAGAAATCTCCAGGATTATCTTTATTTTCGATTGTTATTATTCCGGCGTAATCGTTTTTTTCTTCCGGTGCAATAACAGTTACTTGTACTGTGACTGGAGAGCCTGGTTCTAAATCATCTCCTTGCTCTGGATTAAATGTCCATGTTCCCCAACTTGGTTCGTCTGTGATTTGCCAGCCAAGCAATCCGCCACCTGCGTTCTTAACAGTAAAACTACCTTCTAATGTTGCACCTGCAGTTACATTGCCAAAATGAAGATCGCCTTCACATAACAAGTCAGGATCTAATTCAAAATCAACACCAGTAACAGTGAAATCATCTAAAAAGAACGCAAAATGATCCCATGAAACAACGTGGATCCCAATATATATATCTTGTCCAATATAATCAGTAAGACTATAAGTATACTCAGTCCAATCTGTTGGAACTTCAATAATTCCACCAGAAACAATTGTAAAACTCGATGGATCTGTGTCCGTAGTTGAAATACCATACTCTATTTCTTCTAAACCATATGCATCATTAAGTGATCTTGCCCAGAACGAAAGCATTCCATCTTCTATCATCGTTAATTGAGGGCTAAACAGCCAATCATCATTTGGTGGTGTTATTGAATCCCAACATGATGCATATTTTTCTCCAGTATGCGGAGGATGACTAGTAAATGGTGGAGTCGTTAAAGATGGATTAAATATCATAAACGCACCTGCATATCCTGCATTAGGCCAATCAACTCCTTCAACACCCCAGGTATCTGAGCCATCACCATCTAAGGTAGTCCATGGTGGAAAGTTATCAACAACAAAGTCTGGATAGTTTTCAAAACTATCTGAAAAAACTCCTTTGGTTATTAACGGGGTATTACTTGATTCCTGAATTTTTAATTCAACATTTTCATAAGATTTCATCGTTTTTTTTACAGCATTAGTATTTGCTGTCGCAGATACCGCTGTAAGAATCAGTATCGTAGTAATCAGCAAAACAACAGCTTCTTTTCCTATTTTTCTCGTATTTTTCATCTACTACTCCCTCATAATATATTTATTATAACATTATAATATGTTAACAGGTTTTTAAAGTTATGCAAAATTAAATATAACAAAATGAAAAAACTTTCTATTTTTATCATATTTTTTAAAATAATCTCATTTTAACAAAAATAAAAGCCTATGGATTCCAGTATTTCTAAGCGAGGGAGATCAAAAGATGAAAAAAATTAGGTTATGCCTTAAATTAATTCACTCTAAACTTAAAAAGTTTGAATCCCAAAAAACTTATTTTTCAAGGGTTAAACCTTACATTCAGTCAATTTATTTTTATGAGCAGCAATTCTAACGACCCCTCTAACCTTTATATGAAGTATACTGCAGCGTATCAAAACGAATGCAATCTCCGCTCGTTATTTTTTATGGTCGTCTGAATTTATAATGACAATAAAAACCTAAATTAATCCAAAAAATTCTTTTGAGCTCGAGGCGAAAATAGCATATTATAGTATCTGATTACAGGCTCATTCAATTCACTTTATAAAATAGAAACAGTGTTCGTTAGGAAGTGACACCATATGATAAAAGTAAAAGTAGAAAATATTGTAGCATCCACAGCATTTGCAGATAAGTTAGACCTGGACATGATAATACAATCGGTAGAAGGAGCAGAATATGAACCAGAACAATTCCCAGGATTGATTTATAAATTAAGTAACCCAAAGACCGCCACCCTTCTTTTTAAAAGTGGAAAAGCTAACTGCACAGGGGCAAAAAACATCGAAGATGTACATAAGACTGTTGACATCATAGCAGATAGACTAAGAAAACTAGGTGTAGATGTATATAAAAATATTGAGATGGTCGTTCAGAACATAGTGGCTGTTGGCGACCTACGTGGAGAACTCAATCTTACTGAAACAGCTATGGGTCTAGGTTTACAAAATATAGAATATGAACCAGAGCAGTTCCCAGGAATGGTTTATAGAATAAAGGAACCTAAAGTAGCTATGTTGCTCTTTAGCTCTGGGAAAATAGTGTGTACCGGAGCGAAGAACGTTGAGGATGTATCAATAGCGGCAGAGAAATTATCAAAAGAGCTTAATTCACTGGGGCTTCTTCGCTAAATCATACAAATGATAAAAATTAGGAAAATGAAAAACAGATAGCCAATGGTAAATATTGGAGAAATGAAAAATCAGTCTGATTATAATGGTAAGGACACAATATGAACTATGAAACGGAAGTGGTGGATGGAAGAGTTGCGACAGAAAATGGGCCATGCAAGACAGGAATAGAAGAACTTGATAAAGGGTTGGGCGGCGGTATCTCACTAGGCAGCGCTGTTCTCATGCCTGGAAGCAGCGGCTCGGGTAAAACCACATTATGCATGCAATTTTTAATTAATGGTGCTAAGCAAGGTAAGAGAGGAATATTTTTCACGGCAACTGAACCCTTATTTAAATTAACAAAAAACATGGAGGGGTTCAGTTTTTATGATAAAAAGTTAATTGAATCAGGAATGATTAACCTTATAGATTTAAGAATAATAAGCGAGCGACTAGGGTTGGACATGGAGAAATATACGGCAGAAGATGCTAGTGCTCTACTGGATGTGTTGAGGGATATAGTTGATGAATTGGATGTAAAACGATTAGTGATAGATTCGGTAACCGCATTATGTTATAGATTACAAACCAAGGAGATGATTAGGGATTTCGTTTTTAAATTAGGATCATCCCTTGCAGCTATGAACTGTACATCTATTTTCACGTCAGAGGTACCACCACAGGTTTTTCAATATTCTCAATATGGGGTAGAAGAGTTCATCGCAGATGGTATAATAATGCTAGGAGACATCGAGAGGAAGGGAGATCTGATACGAACGTTTCAAATTATAAAAATGCGAGGCATAGCACATCACAGAACAAAATTTGCAATGAATATCTCATCTAAGAACGGCATAGAATTAGCTCCATTACTAAAATCCCAAGAGTAGAACCTAAATCGATGGTTTAAAAGAAAGAATTTCTGATGCAGCCAATCGGAAAACGTGAATGGACGAAGAAACGATTTGACGTATAAAACTTATATTTATTTTTAGTTAACTTAGCATTAAATATACATAATTAGATGCCAAATTTTATCTAAATATAAATTTATACCTGTAAATAATGCAATTTAGTGTAAAAGAAAGAGATGGCCCTGCAAGAATCGGAGAGCTCATAGTTGATAGAAAAAGAATTGTTACGCCAAACATACTGTTTGTAGATACTGATCGTTTTAAAACTCCAAACTATACAGATATCCTCATAATAAACAATAAACGTCAAAAAGAGAAACCGACACTACAAATTTCTAACTATTTCGTCTATCCTAAAGACATTCCAAAAGAACTGCATCTCTTGTCGATAAGAGATTATAAAAAAGATAACGAAAAGTATTACGTAATACCCGGAAACAAAAATGTAATTGATGATGCATTGAAAGATAATCCAGCTTCGATCTTTATTGTTGCAAACGCTCTTCAACTTTTTCAGCAGCCCAGAAAATTTACAGATTTTATTTTAGAGCTTAGAGCAAAGATAGGTTATGAGAAATTGATATATTTCCCAAGTATTGGAAATCCTGCTAATTTTGCTTTGTTAGCCTATTCTGGTGTTGATTTATTTGATTCTGTTTCTGCGATTCTAGCTGCTAGGGAAAATACCTTGTTATTTTCCAATGGAGGATATAACACAAATGAATTACATGAACTTCCTTGTAGTTGCCCATCATGTAGTAAATCTAAAGATAAACCATGCAATATGAGCTTCCAGAATATCCTAAATCATAACTATTTTGCAATATTAGATGAATTAAAACAGGTTAGAAATGCTATATATCAAGGAAATTTACGCAGTCTTGTTGAAACAAGAGTAAAAACAAATCCAAATCTAACAGCTGTTTTTAGATATCTTGATGCAAATCATTATGATTTTTTAGAAAAACGAACGCCGATAACAAGTAAAAGTAAGGTTATAGCAACCACAAAAGAGTCAATGTTTAGACCTGAAATAAGACGATTTCAAAAACGGGTAATAAATCGATTCAGAAAGCCAGAATCTGCAAAAATATTGCTTCTTCTGCCTTGCTCTGCAAAAAAACCTTATTCATTTTCAAAATCCCATAGACTTTATAGGGAAAAGCTAAACAATTCTGGAAATCCTTTTATTGCTCATGAAGTTATTGTTACGTCTCCAATGGGCCTTGTTCCAAGGGAGCTTGAACTCATTTATCCAGCTTCCTCTTACGATATACCAGTAATTGGAGTATGGGATGAAGATGAAAAAAAGATGATAAGAGATTTACTTGTAAAATATCTTGATATCAACAAATATGAATTAATTATCGCGCATCTTCCTGCAAATATTATGCAGTTCATTGAGGATATTCTAGAAAATTCATATAATACATGCATCGATAATCCGACTTCAAAGAAATCATTAGATAAACTTTCATCTACGCTCAAGAAAAAAGTTAATTTATTTGATAAAATAAAATCACAAAAAAGATTAAGAGAGGACTTACAAGGTTTTGCTTCATACCAGTTTGGCAGAAAAACAGCTGAAAAACTTCTAAAAGATTGCATCATAAAAGGAAAATACCCCTATCAAAAAATAATGCACAACAATACACAACTTGGGATGATAATAAAAGAGAGGGGGCTTGTTTCACTTACAATTAACGGTGCAGAAAGAGTTGCAAAATCAAAGGAATACTGGGTAGAAATATACGATGATTTTACATTAAAAGGATCTGTATTTGCCCCGGGTGTAAAAGATGCAGATAAAATGATTAGAGTTGGTGATGAAGTAATTGTAATAAAAAACAATAAACTATGTGCCGTTGGCGTAGCGCAGATGAATGGTGATGAAATAAAAAAATCACTACATGGAGAAGCTGTAAAAGTTAGACATAGAATTTAGATGTGTATCATTGCTTCGTCTTCACCACAAAAAGGGCACGAATAGACACACATGTCCTTATATAAATCAGCACCTTCAGCCCAAACGGTAATACCTTCTCCACAAACATTGCATTTGAAATTTGCTTTGATAGATTTTTTTTCAGGAATTTCTTCTTCTACGCATGTAGGATTAGGAGAGATAACACCTATTGCACCGCAATCAGGACATGTCATCCTAACATATTTCTTATTATTACGTTTAGATTTTTTAATGGCAAAAATACCGCTGCAGGTTTGACATTTGAAATGATATAAACCACCTTTTAATGTTTTTTCAAATTCATCTACGGTAATTGCTGAAACTTCATCTTTTTTATATCTTAAAAAGACTAAAAAAATAGTAATTATGATAAGCACTGCATAAGAGGCTAACATTATTGTCATCCAACCTCTGTCAGTCGTTATATCATATATTGAGAAAATCATTACAAATAATCCTAGTAAGGTTATTATAACCAATAGCCCCGAACCCCTAATCAAATTCATTTAGATTTTCTCCTTTTAACAAAAAGTATTAAGATTATTAGAAAAATGAACAAGGCAATAGAACCTATTAGGTACCAGGCGTTATCTTCTAATCTATAAATAGCATTTTCAAAGATAATATCTTTTGTTGGATTATTACCAGCTGCATATTCTTTAAGATTTGTTAAACCATCTTTATCCTCATCGTCTTGTGCATCCATTGGATTCTCTGGGTCTAAACCATATTTTTCTTCCCACCAATCAGGCATTCCATCATCATCTCTATCGTCAATATCTGATGTTATCCAGAAATATTCTGAATCTGTCTCAACCCAGTTTCCAGCTTTATCTTTTACAAGTATAGTAAAATAATACCTTCCAGTTATATTATATATATCATCATATACATATTTGCCGCTTGGGAACCAGTTCATTGTTCTTTCAAAAGATAATCCATCCGGAGGAGTAATAAAAACTTTAGCAGTATTTATTCCAATATTATCTGTCGCTATACAAGTAATGGTAACATCATTATTTATTAATTGAACATGCGGTCGAACTTCAAAGTATGATATGACTGGAGGTATTGAATCTTTTTTTATGTAAAAAATATCCTTTGCAGTAACATTATTACTATGGATTGATAGATCCACGGCTTTGATTTGGAATGTGTAAGTTCCTACTAAAAGCGTATTGTCAAAAGTGAACTTGAATAAATCTCCAGTTGTTCTTACCATCGTTTCATCAGGATATGAAAAATTTGAAGGATTTGTAATTCTAATTGTTACAGATTCAAGGCCTGAATCATCAGTTACCTTAGCAGTTATAGTTACAGATCCACCTTGTTCCTGTCTACGGGGCATAACATTAATACTATCTATTACTGGTTTAATTCTCTCAAGCCCTTTAACTTTTAGGGTTTGATTAGAGAGAAATATATTGTTTGCTCGATAAGTATCCCATTTAGAAACAGTAACTACAACATATGCTCCAACAAACCATTCACCAGGTATAGCCGAATCCCATATAATAGGAATTTTTTTACTTTCATTAATTTTAATACTAAAAGTTGCATTGTCAATTTCGTTTTCATATTTCATAACTCCTTCTTCAACTTTTTCAAGATAAAGATTTACTACGTAATCAACTGCATCTCCTTTCCCAATATTTGCAATAACAATATCAAATTTTAATTCTTCAAATTCAGTTATTGTTCCTGTTGGTAAAATAATATTTCTAATAACTAAATCAGGCCATCGATAAACAATAAATTCTTTTTTCTTTTGATTATTGGTTTCATTTTTTTCTTCTATCAAATCATCAGGATCTACTGTTATTGTTACATTGAAAATACCAGAATCATTTGCCTTCCATTTATTAAAACTGACAGTGTTTTCTTTATCTTTATAAATAGTTTTTACAACAGTATCATTATAAATTATATTATTTGTATTATTAAATATCTTAATTGTTACATTAGCATTTAGAACAGTTGCTTCATAAGCAACCAGATATGCTGTAAAATTTACTGTATCGTCAATATAAATCTTGGGATAAGTTGCTGGATTATTTGTTGAAATAGAAATATTAACTATTTCAATATCTGGTAGCCCAACATAAATCTTATGCTCTTTTAAAACTGGTTCATATCCAGCCCCATCGATACTTGTGATTCTAATAACCCAGTTTCCGGTCTCATTTAACTCAAGGTTATCATATTCCCATGAAATATTATCCTGAATATTAATCAAAGAACGAGTGAAATTAATACTTACATTATTTTGCATAAAAACAAATGCTTCAACATATTTTGCCTTTGAAGAGGTATTTACTTTTATGTATATCGATTGATTAAGAAGTGTGTAACTACCATTAATTGGCTCTGCAAAATCAATCCACCATCCATCCAGAGCTGTATAATCACCAACATATGCGTCACCAGAGATATTGATATCTTCGGTTTCATTAAGTTCAGTTCTTTCACCAGTGTTATTTGTTACATCGAAATAGATACAATAAAATTTTTCTTTTGATGAACCTGTCACATTCCATATTAAAGTTCCAGTTGCATTATTAATGGAATCAAATGTAATGCTTTCATTAAATTTGTATTGTTGCGATACATTAACAATATCTCCGTCATATGAGTATTCAACAATTCTTAATGTGTCATTTTCAAAGGTTTGAGAAAACACTTCAAGTTCTTCTAAGAATTGTGTGAAATTTAAAAATCCAGGAACATTTCCAGTTCCATTAACCGTTAAAAAATATCTGTAATGCCAGTTTTTATCCCACCATTTAAGATGCTCAACTCCAATAGATATCGTTCTCTCCTCATAATCATGGGTTTCTCCTTCATAAATAATGTTAAAAGTTATTTTTTCACTTCCAAAATGCGAAGGAGTCCAATTGAAATAAAAGGTATGTGTTGCATTTCTTGCAAGACTATTTTGTCTCGTATCATTTTGGATTTGACCATCAATGCTTGAATTTAATTGTGCAATGATTGTATCTGTTGTTTTACCACCATAATTCTTTATTTTTACAGCAATCATTGACGTAGTATTTATAACAAAGCTATCTGGAAGGCCAATATCAATTATTTCTAAACTAGGACCTTTTTCATTAACATAGATATGTCCAGTCTGGTAATTATTATTCCAATTGCTATCACCAAGTAAAGGGCAGGCAACTTCTATTAAAACAGATCTTTGAGTTTCGGTTCCTAACTCTGCAGTCCAACTAATATTCATATATTTTGTTTCTCCAACATTTAGACCATCTGAGTTACTTATGCTTTCTTCTTCTAAATCATCTATAAATAGTGTTACAATTATTGGTGTACCCTCTGAAATATTAAGAAATTCCCCAGTTTCTACATTTACTATATTTTTTATCCTAACAGTAAATTCGACATCATTTCCTTCATTAACATTTGTTGGAAAATTAAAATAATCGATTGACAGGTCAGGTGAAGCTTTATCGGCAGAAACAGAACCATTGAGATTATTTAATAGAAAAATTATTAAAATTGTTAGAATAATAAATCTTTTAGTAATACTATTATCAACTCTTGACATGTAACATCATCCTTTGTAATTATTCCCCCAACTACCAAACTGTAATTTATATCCCCAATGTTGTATTTCTAGCTTTCTATTTATATAAAAAATAATTAGTTTTTATAAATTTAATTTTTCAGTTATAAACATAAACTATAAAACTAATTTATTATTACCAAAAAACCTGGAAGGTAAAAATGATACCAAAGATCCATGAGTCAAGTTTTGTTGCAAATACCGCTGTGATAATTGGTAACGTAAAAATTGGAAAAAATTGTGGAATTTTTCCATGTGCTGTTATCCGTGGCGATGACAATTCTATAGAAATAGGAGATGGATCAAACGTTCAAGATTGTTGTATCCTTCATGTGGATGCAAATCATAAAATAAAAATTGGTAAAAATGTATCGATAGGACATGGCGCAATGGTTCACGGAGCAACTATCGAAGATGAATGTTTAATTGGTATCAACGCTACTGTTTTAGACGGCGCTAATATTGGAAAAGGATCAGTTGTTGGAGCCAATGCTCTTGTTACAACAAATATGAAAGTCCCCGAAAATAGTTTAGTAATAGGAATTCCAGGTAAAATTCAAAAGCTTGATAAAAAACTCAAAGATATTATTTTATACAATGCAAAGGAATATCAAAGATTGAGTAAAGAACATAAGGCTAGAAAATTCTCAAGTTTTTTACCTGAAGAATAATACCAAGAATTTCTATCTCTTTTTTAATTTTGAACGAGTATAAGCAAGTAGTCCACCCGCATCCCTAATGGCAATTATTTCTTTTGGAAGCTTTGGAAATGAAAACGGTTTCCCACCCACAATTATTTTTCCAGTGTCCGCTATAAGTTCTATATCGTCTCCTTTTGAGTATGCTTCTACAGCCTGAGGGCATTCAATAAGTAAGAGACCCTGATTAATTGCTGCCCTGTAAAAGATTCGTGCAAAACTTTCTGCTACAACTGCTCTTATTCCTACTGCTTTCAATCCCACAACAGGTTGTTCACGGGAGCTGCCACATCCAAAGTTTTTACCTGCAAAAATAATATCTCCTTCTTTGACATTTTTTGAAAAAGTGGAATCCAGGTCCTCTAAAAGATGAGGTTTAATCTCTTCACGGGTGCTGCAAGTATATGTATATTTTCCCGGGAATAACATATCAGTATTAATGTTATCACCATATCTCCATACATTCATTATTTCATCACCTCTCTTGGGTCAATAATCTTACCATATATCGCTGAAGCCGCAACAGTTGCAGGGCTTGCTAGATAAATTTCTGCGTCTTTGCAACCCATACGGCCTTTGAAATTACGATTAGCAGTAGAAAGACATCGTTCACCAGGTGCAAGTATCCCCTGATGAGCACCAAGACATGGGCCACATCCAGGAGGAAGTAATACTCCTCCAGATTTAATAAGAGTTTCAATGATACCTGCTTTTAATGCCTTCTCCAAAATATCTTTAGATGCAGGTAAAATTAATAATCTAACATTTGAATTCACCTGTTTTCCTTTTAAAATATCCGCAACAACCTTTAAATCAGAAAGTCTTCCATTAGTACATGTACCAATCAAGCATTGTTGAATTTCTAAACCTGATATTTCTGCAACCGGCTTAACATTATCAACAGTATGGGGACATGCAATCATTGGAACAATTTCAGATAAATCGTATTCTAATTCCTGCAAGTAGGAAGCATCTCTATCAGGGAAAATGGGATTATACGAAGAGCTAGATACTCCAATTGAATCAAGAAAAATTTCTGTAACAGCATCTACAAAAAATACCGAGTTTTTCGCCCCCATCTCAATGCCCATATTAGCAATTGTAAATCTATCAGCAATAGAGAATTGATCAATATCACCATGGTACTCAACTGAACAATAGTTAGCACCAGAAGCAGAAATATCACCAACAATATGTAGAACTACATCTTTTGCATACACACCAAATTTTAGTATTCCATTTAGCATTATTTTTATACTATCTGGGACCTTTAGCCACGTCTCACCTGTAAGCATAAGCGATGCTGCCTCAGTTCTATCAATACCAGATGAAAAAGCGCCAACTGCACCATACGAACAAGTGTGAGAATCACTACCTAAAAGCAATTTTCCTGGAAGGCCAAGACCTTTTTCTATAACAACTTGATGGCATACTCCAATACCTACATCAAAAAAATTTTCAATATTGTGAGTTTTGACAAATTCTCTAATAACTTTATGATTCGTCGATGTCTTTTCAGATGCAGCGGGAATAACATGGTCAAGAACTATTATTGGAAGTGACTTAGAAAATACACCATATTTTTTTAACTCAGGCTCAATCTTTTTTATAATAGCTGCTGTATTATCATGAGTCAAAAGATGATCAGGATGAACGGTTACTATCTGGCCTGGAACTACATTTTTCTCCCCCGCATAATTTGATAATAGTTTTTCTACGAATGTCATACTCATATATGTTGGCCTCCACAATTTATAACAAATAAACGATTCATTACGGAATTCTAAAGTAGGAATCAATTAATCCTCTTTAAATTTATTTAGAAAAAATATTGACACTCTTACAATCTGACAGATTTATAAGAAAACTATAAGTTATAGTATATAGATATTGTTATTAAGAGGGTGAAGCTGGAGAGATGAAACACAGGAAGTTTATCAAAGAAAATTCCGCAGTCGCAGGAGTTATTGAAGCAATCTTACTCATTGCTCTTGTTGCAATAATCCTCTCTATGATACAATTAACTTATGTACCTATAATGATGGAACAAAAAGAAGCTGACCACATGGATGAGGTATCAAATCAATTTTCGCAATTAAAATCTGTAATAGAAATTCAATCAATGATGGGTGCTATGGGGACAGGTGAACCCATTACATATACTCCTATGTCATCTCCAATAACTCTAGGTAGTAAAGAACTTCCATATTTTGTATCAGCAAGATCATCAGGTCAAATAGATTTAATTGGTCAAGATGATGCTGGGGATCACAAGATAAATATTCAACCTGCGCCAGCTGATTTCCCATCTGGAATACCTTTAACTTCGATTAAATATAGAGCAACTAACTTTTATTTCCCTAAATCTTCAGCAGAACCCTGGCAAGAATATATTCTTGAAGGTGGAGGTATAATTCTTAAACAATCAGATGGAGAGGTAATGCGGGTTTATCAAGGTATTGCTGTTGAAAATAATAGCGACCTGGGCAATATCAAAATAAAATATTACATTCCTTTATTTACGGGTGTTCCCGGGAAAAAATTGTATGCTGATTATAAAGATTGTTATGTTCATACAAACTACACTAATCATTATACACATTCAGGGCCTACCGCCTTTATTCATATTTATACAGAATATCCAGATGCTTGGTATCAATCACTTATTAAAGATGATACAGGGTTACTATGGGAATGCTACGATAATGGATATATAAATGTTAATTTAGATGACACTGTAACTCCAAATAAGGTGGAAATAACACCCGGTAGTTTAACAATTACTTTAGAACTTACGATAGTAGAAATTGGGGTTCAAGTTGGTCCAGGTTATGTGATACCTTAAAAATAGTTTAAAAACAAATATTTTAGTAGAAAACATAAGAAAGTTTTTTTATTAACTAGGAGATATAGCTCATAAGATGATAGAGGATAGTATAACAAAGTTAAGTTTTGATGTAAAAGGCCTCTATTAAAATTAATGTCTCATATAATGACAATACAAGAGAGCGATTTAGCAATGGATGAAGTCGAAGATAATAGCAAAGATAAGAAAGAAAATGTACTAAAAACAGAAGTTAGTGGATTTGATGAGTTATTTACAGATGGGGGCATTCCAAAGGGCAGCTCTGTTTTAGTAGCTGGGGGACCAGGAACAGGTAAAAGCATACTTTGTAGACATATATGTTATAATCTTGTTTCAATAGGAAAAAAGTGTATGTATGTCAGCTTTGAGGAAAGCAAAGAACGTATTGTAAGAAGTATGGAAGATTTTGGGTGGGATGTAACAAAATTTATTGAGAATGGGGATTTTATAATACAGAAAATTAATCCGCTTGATATACTTAGAATGAAGTTTGGATCAATAGGAGGATCTGGGTCAGCTACCGAGTTATCTTACAAGATAAAGCCACTTGTTATACCTAAAAATTTTCATCCAGATATTATAGCTGTTGATTCTTTGACTGCAATTATTGCTGTTTCGGTTACAAAAGATAGAAACTACAGAGTTTATCTACAGCAATTGTTTAGCTTCTTTGAAGAGACCGGTTCTACTTCATTTTTAATTACTGAAACAGATCCAATTCCGACTAGATATAGTGAAACTGGAATTGAAGAATTTTTAGCAGATGGAATAATCGTCCTTTATAATATTCAAAAGAATGATGTTAGGCAGAACGCTATTGAAGTTTTAAAAATGAGATATGGAAAACATCAGAAGAAAATGGTTTTAATGACAATTACAGATAAAGGCATTATAGTTCATCCAGATGAATGTGTTGCAATTGAATCCTGATAGGAATTGATATTATAAAAATTTGAAAGGTTCAGCGTGTTTATCAAGTCTTTTTGCTCCGTATTTTATAATAGTATTTTCTATTTGTTTAATCTGAAGTCTGTTTAATCCTGTCCTTTTTAATATCAGCTTATCGTTTTCATCATATATCTTTAATGTTCCATTGTCTATACTTGATATAGCTTTCATTATTCTGCCATTTTGCAACCAGACCCAGATATTTATGTTATTCTTAGTCATACGATCGCCTGATTTCATTTATATCCAATAATAATTTTATTTTGCAAAGTATATAAACATTTCTATACAACTCTAGCCCACAATAAAATTGCGCAACCAAAACCTAACTTTTCTCAAAAATTAATAAATAAATTTTTTTGATGAAAGGATAAAATAATATACGAGCATTTGCATATCACATTAATGACTGGGATCACTAATATTAATGATTATAGAGAGGTAAAAATGGACAGAGTGTCGACAGGAGTTGAAGGGCTTGACTCAACAATTGAAGGCGGTTTACCAAAAAAATCGATTACCCTTATTTCAGGCCCTCCTGGTGGCGGTAAAAGTATTTTTTGTTTTCAGTTTATATATGACGGGGCAAAAAATGGTGAAAAATGTCTATTTCTATCTTTAGATAAAAAAGCAGAAGGGCTTCTCATCCAAGCAAAACATCTAGGATTTGATTTTCAACCAGCGATTGAACAAAATCTTGTTAAATTTCTCTATTTGAACATCTCCAAAAAATTTGTTTATGAGACTATGACAAATGAAATCTTATCAGGCGATTATGATAGAATTGTATTAGATTCAATTACCCCACTTTCCGAAATGCCAATATTTATGAGAACTTCTATGGATAATAAAGTCGATACCAGTATGGTTGATTTTGAGGAATTCCCAGAAGATGTTTCTCTACCGACAAGAAGACTGCATCTACGTTATATATTAAGTGCATTAGAATCAACAAAATCAACTTCTATTGTTACATCGGAACTTCCAGTTGGCACATCTCTTCTTTCAAGAGATGGTATTTCAGAATTTTTGGCAGATGGCGTTATAACCCTTTCTCTTGACCCCACAATGGATAGGCGAAAGCTTTCAGTTATGAAAATGAGAAACACAAAACATACGCTTAAACCACATGATATTGTTATAGACTATGGTGGTATCAAAATCGTTTAAAAACTTCAAATATGTTTTTAGATTATAAGCCTCCTAAAGAACTTAGAGCACTATTTATTGTTCACTATGCGCCACTAATTTTAATTATATTAATAGGGCCATTGACAGCATTATTTGATGTCTGGAAACTACCTATAAATATGATTTTTAGTATCATCCTAGGATCTGTTATTTTTCTACTTGGTGCTTTTGTATATTTTAAATGGGAATTATTCTGGTATAAAGCATATAAAGGCCAACTTGTAACTGGAGGGATTTTTCAACATATTAGACATCCACATTATACTTCGCTTCTTATCGTTGGATTTGGGCTTTCATTATTTTTTTGGTCGTTAGCAGCGTTACTCATTGCAATTATTGCAATACCAATAATGATATGGAGTATATTTGATGAAGAAAAACTCCTGATAAAACAATATGGTAAAGAATACGTTGAATATATGAAAAAGGTACCTTGGCGAATAATTCCAAAGATTTTTTAATTTCCAGTAAAGAGTGTTTCTATTAATATATTCTACAAAGAAAAAAATTTGATTGTTTCTTTTCTATAATTTAATTTTTTGAAAGAAGTTTAAAAAAAAAAGAAAAAAAGAGGGGTATGTTTGTTTTTTCTAGATGCTCAATAGTATATTTAGTATTTGATCAAGTACTGGAAATCGTTCCATGAATGCCTCGAGAAGTGCAATGACTAAGTTGAATTGTTTGGCTTTTGGCATACTAATGTATAGTATTCCCCATGGACCTTCTGCATCATTCACATCTTTTGCCTTCACTTTTACTGTATAGACACCATTTGAAGACCAAGTATGACTTGCAGATGATCCCTCGCCTGAACTATATGGACCATCCCAATCTTCAAATGTGTCATCTCCCCAGTCTACATAGTAGTATATATCGTCTCCATTAGGATCAGTTGCAGAAAATGTAATGGTATATTGTGTTCCTGGTTTTCCACTGGTTGGCCCGTCAACCTCTGGTGCATATGGTTGCTGGTTGTTTGATTCTTCTATCGTCGAGTCAACTGGAACTGGTGCAGACCATTCTGGGCTGTATATAATCAATTCTGGATCACCATAAATAACAGGTATTGTTGTAATACCAGTATCGCCATATAAGGATGATGAACCATACATTGTTTGTTCAAAACGTGGATCTCCTTCTGGAATTGTGAAATCTCTATGGTGAAGCCAGCAATATTGTGAATATGCTGCGCCAACAGACAAACCATTTACCATTGCATCCTCAAAGAACCAGTCATCTAAAAGATCAGCTTGTGGACATAATCCTGATCCTGCATTTCCATACCATAAAATAGCTCCATGATCAAGATAAACCATTGGTCCAAATTGTTGTCCAGTCGAGCATGACATATAAAGAATAACAGCACTCATTAGGTTTTCTAAAAGTTGATCATGCCATTTGTAGTGGTTGATATCATACATGTTTGGCGGCTCTGGATTATACCATCTTCGTCCATTATTCCTTGGTGTCTTCCAGTTGTCAAACATGTATCCTCGCCAACTATCATACCATTCTTGATCTGGGTATTCACACATATCTGTTTGGAAGTATTGTGCTGAAGAACCACTTCCACCTGTTCCATGTCCTGAGTAATACATGACACTAACACCATCATTCATCCGTTTTAGATGAGCATCCCAAAGGCAGTGTCCATCATATGTTCTACCATGTGACATAAATACGTTTTTAAGGATTCTGCTTGAATAAACTGGGTGGCTCACTCCATCATTTGTTGTCCATGAGCCACCATCAGGATAGTTCATAAACTGTGTGGTTGTAACATCCCGATTTGGATTTGCATATATTAATGCAGGATATAGAATGTTTCTTACAATGACCGCTGATGAATAAGCTGGTGTGTCTCCAGGAATATGTCCTGCGTATGAATTTAGACCAATCATAACAGCATGGGCTTCTATTCGTATGTCCTTTCGTGGGGCAACAAAAACATAGGCTTCTTGTCCTGTTTCTCCAAGTCCATAGCCTTCAACAAATGATAAAATACCCTCATGCATCTCTTCATTCCAGTATCTTTTTGCATCAAGACCCCATGGTGGAAGGTCCTCTGATCCACCCGCTAAATAACTTATTAGGGCTGCTAATAGCTCAGATGGATTCATTGGATCAACAGGTTCATCATGGGTTGGTAGATGACCAGGAGCACGGTTTCCATGATAATAATCTCCATTCCATAATCTCCAAGTATCTATCTTATTTGCCATTGCTGCAGGATTACCAGGTGCTTCACCGATACGAAGAACCGGTGAACAATGATAAGCAGCAAGCATAGCAGATGGAGCAAAATATCCATCTCCTGATTTCAATGAAGTAATTGTGATATAGTTTTCAGTATGTGAATAATCTTTGATATAGTCCACGATGCTTTGCATAGTTTTTAGATTTGCATCAAGTGATGGAAGTGAGCTTTCAACACTGCTTCCAATATTTCCCCTTTGGACAAATATCACGTTATTTACTCCAAGGGCATCAAAGGCATCCTGAGTTGCTGTTGGTATGCTGTCTTCTGTTACATATAACAATGGAGCATGCTCTTGTGATGCAATTACTGCAGCATTTGCAGCTGAAATTGCTGCATCAACTCTTTTAGAGTTTAATTCTCGTATTTTTCCCCTAAAGGTATATTGAATGTCAGGCCCACTTTTTACATATCGTGGAACAACAATTGCAGTCCAATCTCCTGGTTCAGGGTGAAGAACCTCTGCAGAAAAATAAGTGTGATCATCTAGTTCCCATGCTCTCCAATCATCACAATCTGGTGGGAGAGCAGGATCATCGATTCCATTCCACATATGAAGTGGATTTATTTCTCCACCATTCCAATCAGGTATATCAGGTGCTCTAAGATTTCCTTCTGGATCAACAAGAAATACAAGAAGATCCGAAGGTGATGTTGTTGTTACTTCAGCCGTTATTACTGAATCAGAATCACCGACATTTATTGTATAACGATCACATTCAAGTTTTGTAATTATCATATCCCAAGACGATGAAACACTACCTACTCCAGCAGCCCATATTGGTGTTAATCCCGTTAATGTAAGTGGATAATATGTATCAGTTTTTTCCTCAACATGCTCTGGCCACCAGTCAGTTGTTTGAGTCATATAATGCGGATAAACCTGCATTAGGAGAGGTTCTTGGGCACCACCCTCTATTTCAAGAGTAACTGCACCCCACTTGTTGTTTATTAAAGTCATAGGTATCACACTTAAACCACCTAATGAGATAAAATCTGGACTATCATTAGGTATTGTTTGAACTTCTTTATTACGTGGTAGTGTTGCTGTCTTGTGAACCACTTGAGTAATTGTATCTTCATATGCACTTCCATCTATTGCAACAACAGCTAGATTTGATGAATCCCATGCTTCTGTAGCAATTTCAGCTGCAGCTTTAATAGGATCTGAATTTACATAGTATTCAACTGCATCTTTTCCTTGATCTGAAAGGTATTGGTTCCAATCTTCTAATAAATAGTCAGTTGTATCATCAACAGTTCCAAACCAATTTGTGGGGGTATCATCTCCTGTATAAACAATTGGTGCTAGATATCTATCTCCTCCATCAAGGTAATTACATGCTGGAATGGATGCTAAATAACCATACTCATCTTCATTGGTTCCAGGAGCATTTGTGATTTTGAATGTATGAGCTATTGGTGTTATATCAGGTTGAGATATTGGTGCTGGTGGGCTTGGTGCAGATGTTTCAAGTGCAAATTCAAATTCGTAAGGGCCAGATCCATAAGTCCAATAATCCCATTCAGTTGGCTCTGGAATATCGGTGTAACCTGGGAAAATATCAAATTTAACCCTCCATTCTCCAGATACATCAGCAGGGTAGAGAAGCTCATCATCATAATAATATGCTTCATAATGTGCTAAATCTCCATCTGGTTCGTACAAATAGATATCAAAGTCAGATAGATAACCAACAACTCTCATTTCTAAATTGAAATGAATACCTTGCCCTGCATTTGCTTGGAATTTATACCAATCTTCTTCATCATTCATATCAAGATATCCAAAATAAGATCCTGTTGATGAAAGAAGTGTTGCCTCTGCAAAGTTATCTCCTGCATCAATACCTAAATCTAAATCATTTTGTCCATCTAATGAAACATCAAAAGAGTATTGGCCCTCACCGGTTCCACTAATGTAAAGGATTTGTAGATACCATCTGCCAGTATAAGTTGCAGTATATATTATTGATTCCGGGTCATCATCTGGATTTGTAGATGAATCTAGCTGAACTCCATCGCCATCCCAAAGAGAAATATCAATGTTAAAATTCATTGGGGGTGTCATCGTAATAACCATGTCTTGACCCTGACAAGCCGCGAAGAAGTACCAATCCTCATCATCACTTGAACTAATTTTACCAGTTCTTCCTCTACCATTCCAGTCATCTATCATTTCACCAGGATAGATTGCATCTGCACGTGATATTTGATCACCTGCATCTTTTTTATATCCTGCATCATCGTTATCATCACGATTCATTGGTACAATTGGTTCAATAATATACGATTGATCTAGATTAAATGGGTCCAGATTATCGATATCAAAACTATCATACTCCATTAGATACATACTGTTGGAATTAATTTGATTTATTTGTTCAATTTTCTCTGAGCTCGCTGGAACAAAAAATGCTGTTCCGAAAAGAATTGTTGTTAAAACAACTGCTCCTATTTTACTAATATTAGAATTCATTTTTACTTTTCACCTCCACTTTAATAATATATATTTAACGGTTGTTAACTTATAAAGATTTTGTATATTTTAAATTATCAAATAAATACTAAAAAAAAGAAAAAAAAGAGGAGATTTAAATAAGGTTTATAGTCCCAATATATATCTTAATAATGGGAATGCATTTGGGAACGTCTCTAGAACTCTTTCAAACAAGGTGCTCTGAATTGTTCTGCTTCTAGGTGTTGAAATAAATACAACAATCTCACAGAAATCGGCGGGATTTTCCTTATTTTCAACTCTCACTTTTCCATTGTACTCATTGCCTACATCAGGTGGAGCAATCGCATCAACAACTACAGTAAAATCTCCGTCTTCTGGTGTAAGATCATCTCCACTTGATGGAGTGAAAGTCCATTCTCCCCAACTTGGATTATCTGTGATCTCCCAATCAAGCAGTGAACCATCGGCACCTATGTTTCGGACAATAAATTCACCTTGAAGCGCTGAACTTGCACCTACATTTTCCCATCTCAATTCACCTTCACATTCTAAATCAGGATCCTCTGCTTCACCCTCAAGGCAAAAGTCATCATAGTAAACAGATGTTGATTCAGATACATCCGCGAATAAGTCAATACAACCAAGGTTTTGAGAAGCACCCCAACTTTTAGAAAGTAACTCGACATTATCGTAATAAACTGTCTGTATATATGCGTCGAAATCTATTACAACACGAATTTCTACCCATTCATCTGTTATTAGTGGTAAAAAGGTGTCTGGATCATCAAAATCTAAAATAGTTCCTTTTGTGACACTAACTTCTAACTGAAGTGACCAAGCTTGTGGACCGCCATGAGCGTATTCATCTAAAAGAAGATAATAAGAATTACCCACCATATCACTTGGAACATACTGCCAAGTTGTTAATATCCAGGTACCAGAGCTCACTCCAGAGAACTGATAAACAATATCTGCAGATACTCCTTCAAACCATGCAATTTCAACTGAGTTTTCAGGACTGCGGGATTGTGCATCTGATACATATGCAGTCGTATCAGGGTTATTATCCCATGCTTCCCATCCACCTTGTCCATGTAATGGGCTTCCTGCAGCATATGAGTCGAAGTTATCCTCCCAAGTACAATCCATTGTTTGAGGTTCATTTATAGCTACAAACTGGTTTATCTTACCGCTTACACCAGGTAATACACTCGCTCCAACAAATAGGACAATTAGTCCTATTACCATAGTTTTTCCTAAACAATTATTATTCATCTCGCTTTTTACCTCCATAATATACATCTGAATGGTGTTATTTTAATTTACCTATAAAAGTAATGTAATTTAAAAATATAAAAAAAAAAGAAAAAAAAGAGAGATGTGTTTAAGATCTATAGTCCCAATACATATCGTAAAATTGGAAATGCATTTGGGAATGTCTCTAGAACTCTTTCAAACAAGGTGCTCTGAATGGTTTTGCTTCTTGGTGTTGAAATAAATACTATAATCTCACAGAAATCTTCTGGATTTTCTTTATTTTCTACTCTCACTTTTCCATTGTACTCATTGCCTACATCAGGTGGTGCAATTGCATCAACAACAACAGTAATGTCTCCGTCTTCTGGTGTAAGATCATCTCCACTTGATGGAGTGAAAGTCCATTGTCCCCAACTGGGATTATCTGTGATTTCCCAATCAAGCAGTGAACCATCGCCACCAATATTTCGGACAATAAATTCACCATTAAGAGCTGAACTTGCACCTACATTTTCCCATCTTAGTTCACCTTCGCATTCTAAATCAGGACCAGGACCAGCTTCACCCTCAAGGCAAAAGTCATCGTAATAGACATAAGAGGCTCCATTACTCCATAAGTCAACACATCCAAGGTTTAAAAAACCATCTGGATTCATTCCTGCTGTCCAACTTGACGTAACCAACTCGTCACCATCGTAGAAAACAGTTTTTTCGTCTGCTCCAAAATCGATCTCTACGCGTATCTCAACCCATTGACCAAGAATAAGTGGTAAATTCTCTTCTCCGAATTCGGACGAAATCAATCCATCATTACTGGAACACCGTAGCTGAACTGCCCAGTGTGTGGATGCACCACCGTCTTCATACCAGTCACACAAGATAAAGTATGATTCTCCGGCAAAGTCTTCTGGAATATATTGCCAAGTCGAATAAGTCCAGTTACCTGAGGTCACCCCTGAGTATCTATGAACCAGATCCGCCATCCCGACAAGCTCCACTGATTGGGACGTACTGTGGGATTGATTATTTGATACATATGCACCAGCCGCTGGATCACCAGCCCAACCTTCCCATCCTCCGTCGTCTGGTCCACCATCTAAGAATTGATAGAGTGTATAAGATTCGAAGTCATCCTCCCAAGTACAATCCATTGTTTGAGGTTCGCTTATTTTTACAAACTGGTTTATCTTTCCACCTACACCGGGTAAAACACTCGCTCCAACGAATAGGATTATTAATCCTATTACTAAACTTTTTC
>JAHWGK010000070.1 GCA_020054495.1 Thermoplasmata archaeon
AATTGGGAGATGAAAGCAAAGCAACAGCCAAAAAATCGAAAGTAGGTCTAAAAAAGGACTTTTGGCTGAAATCCCTCCGAGAAGTCAGGATGGGCCCGGCAGGATTTGAACCTGCGACCATCTGGTTATGAGCCAGACGCTCCGCCAGACTAAGCTACGAGCCCCTAAAAGCTGTTAGGGCATAATACAATTTCTACTACTTAAAATTTAGAGATTAAAAATAAAAAAAACCTGCTCCATATTGATATATTAAATAAATCATTTTTCTAATGCTTATTTTATTTAAACATAGATTTCCAAAAGGCCATCAATTCTTTATTTAATTCTGCTTTCCATAGGATAAATTTAAGTTCTTCTTCTGGAGATTTTGGAATATTATCTTTGGGTTTTAAGTTATTAATCTCTCCGTATCTTTTCATCTTTACCACCTACCGACGCAGTTCCATGATAACTTCTGTCAATATTGCTTTATATACTTATCGTGTAAAAATGTCAATATGACAAAATTACTATTTTCAAGAGTAAAGTTCATTAATAAGCCGTAGTTAAATAATGATGTAAAAAATGGTAGAGTTATCAACATTATCCAAATATTCATTCTTAAATGCATCCAAAAACTATGTTAAAGATAATGGCCTATCTGTAGAAGAATTGCTGGATGATCCTCTATATGAGCGAGCACGTACAACTGGTATAGAAAGACTTGACAATGCATTCAATAATAGAGATGCAGGAAATCGCAGTCTTGCTACTGAATCCGATTGTATAATGGAACTTCTTTCATATCCCATAGCAAGAATGATTGCGGTATGCATTGAGGACGTTTATTTTAAAAGGCGATATGCCCTTGGCGAGGCAGTTCATGCTTATAAAAACTTAATAAATGAGCCAACCTCTTTCTTATTTGATATCTCAAAGGAATTCAATTTGGATGTAAAATATTCTGGGGATACGAACAAAATCAGAATATATTTCGTGGATTATCTTCGTAATGCTCCTACAAGATACAAGGAGTGGAAAATGATAAATCGTGGGTTGAAGAATGGATATATCCAGATATCTCATAGGGATCTTGCAAGGATAATACAGGAAGCGCTAAGAACTAGAATAAATGAGGAACTTGATAGCAAGAGTTGCAATAAAGCAATATATAAAACATTTTCATCTGATATCAAAAGAATCCAAAATATAGTCTTGATCCATCGAAAAAACATTGAAGCAGCACCTATCGGAAAACTAGATATTACAAAGCTACCGCCTTGCATGAAGACTATACTTGCATCCATTCAGGCTGGCGAAAACGTTCCACATATGGGAAGGTTTGCTCTTGTATCTTTTCTAAACTCACTGAAATTAAATTCAAATGAGATACTTAAGCTGTTTAGTAGTGCGCCTGATTTTGAAGAGGAAAGGACCAGATATCAAATAGAGCATATTGCTGGTAGAACATCATCAACATCCTATACTCCGCCAGGGTGTGAAAAAATGCGAACCTATGGTATATGTCCAGTAGATAAAACCGATGATCTATGTAAAAAGAAAAGACATCCTCTGAGTTATTATAAAGCTAAGTGGAGCCAGGAGAAAAATAAGAAATGAAAAATTTTGTGACCTTCGAGGGAATTGATGGTTCAGGTAAGTCTACAATATCTAAACTTGTATATAAGAAACTAAAATCAAATGGGCATAATGTTGTTTTAACATATGAGCCTACAGATACATGGATCGGTAAATGTGTTCAGAAATGTATAGAAACTGATACTGACTCTCTTGTAACTGCTTTTGCATTTATTGCAGATCGAATAGAGCATTGTAAACAAATTCAGAAATGGCTCGACGATGGTAAAATCGTTCTTTGTGATCGTTATGCCGAATCCACTTATGCATATCAGGGTGCACAAATGGAGGATTTGACAGATAATCCAATGAAATGGCTGCAAGAACTTTCAAAAGATCGTATTATTATCCCTAATAGAACGTTTGTTTTTGTAATCGATCCAAAAATATCTCTTGCCAGAATTCAAAATAGGAACAATTTAATTCCTTTTGAAAAGATGTCTTTTCTTGAAAAAGTACATAAAAATTATCTAAAACTTTCAGTTGGAAAACGTTTTATGAAAGTTAATGCAACAAAAACAGTAGATGAACTTGTTCAAATATGCTGTGAAGATATCCTCAGTTGATCAAATTTTTCAGTTTTTAAAATTGTTTTTTTTAACATATGCTGTGGTTTTTTATATTGTAGGATATAAGTGTAATGTGCTCCCATCGGGATTCGAACCCGAGTCTAAGCCTCGAGAGGGCTTGATGATTGGCCGGACTACACTATGGGAGCAAAATTTATTTTATCCTCCAGATGAGACTTGTAGGATCATAAGTTCTTCCCCATTTTTTAGTTCTTGGTCAATTGGAATTGGATTGTTTTTATTAATTACAATTAACGTATCTGGTTTCATATTAATCTTAGTTAAAACATCTTGAACTGTTGATCCCGTTTTTAAGTTAATAGTTTTTGTTTCATTGGTTCTTGAGATTTTTATGGTTATATTCACCTGAATCGATACCCATATAAAAAAGGGTTTGATTAAGCTTTTGACAAACTTCTTCGGTTGCTGGGGTAGCCAAGCCCGGACCAAGGCGGCGGTCTCGAAAACCGCTGGTGCTCGCACCTCGGGGGTTCAAATCCCTTCCCCAGCGTAAATTAATAGATAAAATCAGAATAATTTTTTACGAATAGGTCTAAAATTTCAAAATATTACTTTTTTTATAATTTTTAACAATAAAATTTATATAGTTATTAAATTAATATAAATTAAATATAAATTGAAAATAATTAAATAAATTAGGTGCAAATATGAATAAAAAAATCACAATCACAGTTTTTTTAGCTATCCTTCTAGTCTCAGCTATAACATCTCCAATAACTGGAGCAAAAACCACTTCAGAAGAAGACGGGGTATTAATTGAGATTTTTGAATCCGAAATCAGCATTGAGAAAAATAAAGATATCGATGAACCCATGGGTTCTTCAGATTCTAATAAAATTAAGATAACCGTAGGATTTAAATTAAACATTGGGCCGCTTGCAAAACAGCTTCTTTTTGGTAGAAGAATAGGAAGATTAATTTTATTTGGACCTCAATATATTTTTAAATATCTTGTAGAGTTGCCTAAAGCAAATGTTACAGTATCAGTTGAGGGGTGTCCAGATTGGTGTAACGCCACTTTAGATAACTCAAATTTTGAATTTGACTATAATAATGAGTTTGTAAATAATGAAACCACTCTTACGATATCTGTGAATGAACGCCCGCCTGCCCTCGAACAAGCTGATATTATTGTCAAAGTAAATTATGAAGGTTTTTGGACAATAAAGCCAGCATCTAATAGCACAAATATACCTTTATTTTCTGCGTATGAATCAAAAATCGAATGGGATGCAGAAACAGAACACACAATACCCCCACTGAAAGAAACTACTATTCCTATCAACATCACAAACAATGGAAATGGAGACACGATTGTTAATATAGCGGTATTAGATTCGCCTGAGAACTGGAACATTTCACTTGACCAAGATAATATAACTATACCAATCGACAACAATGACAGCATGAAGCAGATAAACCTAGTTGTTACACCTCCAAAGGGTTTTGAAAACAAAACAATAAATCTCAAACTCACATCTAGATCGACCCCAAAAGAAGATGTAGATACTAAATACCTAGAAGGAGAATCTATCACATTTAGCATCACATTCAATAATGATGGTAGCCTCAAAGAAGAAGAAGAATTGCCTGTAATTGAAATAGCAGTAGTTCTTGTTATTGTCCTTGTGCTTATATTTATTGTAATCTTTTTGTTAAAGAGAAAAAAACAATAAGACTAATATCTCTTCTTCCTACTTTTTCTATAAGCTTAAGTTTTTAAATTAAAAACACAATTGGGTGCCTCTAGTCTATAGATGAGGATATTTTTTAATGGCAAAAAACATAGAACACATTGATGAAATATTCCAGCTACTCAAAAAAGAACTTGAAAAACTTAGCCGTCCCGTTGTTTCGCGTTCGAAATGGAATGAAATAGTGAATACACCATTCACAACTCTGATTTCCTGTATTTTAAGCCTGAGAACCAAAGATGAAGTAACAGATCAGGCTTCAATAAGACTATTGAAAGAGTATGACACGCCTAAAAAAATTACAAATCTACCTGAAAAACAGATAGAGTCATTGATTTACCCTGTTGGTTTTTATAAAACAAAGGCAAAGAGGATAAAAGATATTTCTAAAACACTCATAGAAAATTACAATGGAAAAGTCCCAGATGATTTTGATGAACTATTAAAATTAAAAGGTGTTGGAAGAAAAACTGCAAATATTGTTATGGTATATGGTCATAAAAAACAAGGTTTTTTACCGATAGATACCCACTGTCACAAAATACCAAATCGACTTGGTTGGATTAATACTAAAACCCCTGAACAGACTGAAGAAGAACTCAAAAAAATCCTTCCAAAAAAATACTGGGATGATTTCAATCATTTGTTTGTAAAATTTGGTCAAACTATATGTGTACCAATTTCACCATTTTGTAGCATGTGTCCAATAAAAAAGTACTGTAAACAAGTTTCTGTGACAAAAAGTCGATAAATTTACTTCAATTAATTTTAATATTACAGGTCATTTTGCAGTTTTATAAATTTCTCTATTTCTTTTAATGTTAGATCTTCCTTATCACCCATTAAATCTACCATTTTATCTCTTTCATCCCACTCAGCGTAGTAATTTTGTTGTATTTTATTAAGCTTAATTTTAATTCCTTTGCTTTCTGCTAGATTTTTTAATTGATGTTCTGTTAATTCATTTAGTAGCTCTTTTTTTATAGACATTTTTTGGTCCTCCAGCTATTTATCTATACTTTAACGAGTAAAGCATAATAAAGATTATATATAAATGGGTTTCTCCTATTATTTACCCTATTTTTTTAAAATGGAGTTTGAAGATTAAAAAATACCGATCAATTTATCAATAGGAGGTAGGATTCTTTCCTGTAAACTGAGTGGATGGGATGCAGGATGATGGAGCAATTACTTCTTCGATGGGTTATAAGAGATTACTGCTTATTAGATCTTTGAGAAGAAGTAACATTAGAAAAAAAATTGCTGAATATCTTTTTGAGATTAGTCCAGTTTCTAGCTATACCTCTGAAATTGCAGATAATGTTAGAACAGCACCGACTAATGTAATAGGAGCTATAAGAGGGATGGGGTCTAGATATAAAAAAGAAGAGTCACTTATAGCACTAGAAATAGTCGAACAGATAACAAGTGGAAATGAAATAAAATTATACAAACTTACAGATTTTGGAAAAGAGTTTATGAGTAATTTAAAAAATAATAATTCTAATTTTTAAATGAATGTTTTATGCAAACTAGGTTTTATATCTCAACTCCTTTCCTCTTTATCTCAAACATCGTTGTAACTTGACTTTCTTCAACTTGATACATGTCTCCATCCTCGTATTGAACAACAAGCCATCTACTAGGATGGGGATAGATATTAACAACTCGTGCTTTTCTTTCAGGATTATCTGGGTTAATAGGATCTTTAACGAAAACTTCAATACCTTTTCTTATGCCTCTATCCCTTAACATTTTCCCCTCCTTTTCGCTATTAATTAATAATAAACCTAGATTTTATATCTTATAAAAAAAGATGATATTTAAATATATTGGATAATATTCTAGAATTGAGAGAGTATGGGTATAAAATTAAAAGTTATTGTTGTAACAATGATTTTGTTTCTTTCTATTGGTTTATTTTTTGGAATGATAATCGAAAAAAGTTCTGCTGAAGAACAACAAGCTGAAATATCGTTCATCGGAGAACCAACATATATGCTTACAAATGAAATAATTAAAAACAACAGAGTTATTGGTAGAACATTTACAATAAATATAACCTTATATAACGCTGGAAATAAAAAATCTGAAGAATTAGCAGTTAATATCTCAGATGAAGAAGGCTTTTCATTAAAAAAATATACATATCTTGATCCTGGTGAAACCAAAATTATTTCTTTTAAGTGGTCTACATTGATAAATAGAGATCAGAAGATTGTTGTTAGATATTTACCTGCAGATCTCGATGCTGCTTGGACTCAATACAACCATGGATCAAAGACTTTTACGATAAAAATTGAAGATAAAGATGGTTTACCAGCCACTAGTACGCCAGGTTTTGAAGTATTATTGATTATCATTGCTATAATAATATATGCATTTTTAAGGAAGAAAAAAGAACATCGTTAAAGGTATGTTTTTTGTTATTCTATAGCGATGATTTTTACATGATCTACTTCAGATACATATTCTCCATTATATGATATAAGATTTGCAGGGAGAACAACCGGTTCTACATAACCTATTGGTAAACTAATTTTATTTGGACCTCCTATTGCTAAAAGGTTATCATTTTTATCATAGAATTCCACTGTTACAATTGCAGTTACATCTCTACCTGCAATATTGTGAAAAAGGTATTTGACATCGATTTTAATGATGTTATTTTGTTCATCTCTGTGAAACTCTAATGAAGCATTATCAAGCTCAAATATGTTGGATTCTAACGTGATTCCTTCAAATTTATTCTGAACTCTGATCGCTTCTTGTTCTTGGCAACCACTAAGAGTAGTTACTATTAACAAAATAATAATACCCATTAGTATTAAATGGTTCTTCATTTGAAAGTATCCCCTCCATTTTATTTCAATATCTATCCAATGGCAACAAAATAGCAACACCATTTATATAGTTTTAGCAAACAAAATAGCATAAAAATATTATAAACTACCTTATAATATTACAAATAAGGTTAATTCACGCTATTCAGATATTTACAATCTTCAAAAACCAAAATATATTTTGAAAACTTTAAAATATCTTTAATTTGATAAACAAATTGTAGTAGTAATAAATTTGGAGAGGGATGAAGAATGTCTTCGATAGAAAATTCAGAAGTTGTTAGACATGTTCTGCAGAAATTAATTGATATATCAAGTAGAAAAACCACCGAAGAACATGCTGTTAGTACGATGTATGGGTTAATTAAAAAACTCGAAGAAAAATACAATTTTTTAAGACATATTGAGATAAAAGATACACGTTTTTTAGAAC
>JAHWGK010000071.1 GCA_020054495.1 Thermoplasmata archaeon
GATTATCTTATTAGGGTTAATACCAGTGCTTTCTATCATGGCACTTGTAACGGCTTTACCCTTCTTTAAAAGACTTTGTACGGTTTTAGATCTTGCTGATACAAAACACGCTCCCTTAATATTATTAAGGATGAAGTTTTCAAGTTCGGTGTGAGTCATTTCGTCCATTTTTTTCTCCTTTGTTGTTTCCTGTTGTATTCTATAGCAAATTTCCGGTAGTGTAAAAATAAGTATTCAGAATGCCAACTGGTGTCATGTCTAAACTATATAGCAGATTTCCGGTGCTGTAAAAATAGGGTGAATTTACAGTACCGGAAATTCCCTATATAGTATAACTGGTTTCAAGACATCGAGTTACGTAATTTATTTACAACTGTACTATATAGCGGATTTCCGGTGGGGTAAAAAAAATCTACCCCCTTTTTCTTATTCTTTTGAATAGTTCTCCCCACGTGTCATTACCAATTATGTTGCATACTTTAACAGTACACAACACTATTGACACCATTATTAATCCAAGTACGATCTCCATTAAAGCTCTTTACCCTCCGCATCAAATGTCTCAGTCTGCATTTCACAATCATAGCATTTAAGTAGGTTCTCAAGTTCCTTTTCAAACTCCTCAGTACCTCCATCAAGCGGTCTGTTCACGTTATAATTCCGACTTCCCTCTATGATGTTGCTTTCAATCCAATGTTTAACAACATCTTTGCATTGAGATGTAAACTCATTCTCCCAAGTGGGATCAATACCGCCAGTCTTTGCTTCTGGAACCAAATTAGCAACCACGTTCCAAAATACACCTGTTGCGTTCTCGACTATGTTGCTTGTGTCTTTGAGTATTTGTTCTTTAGTTCTCATGTTTCCCCCGTTGTTACCTTATTCTATAGCAGATTTCCGGTGACGTAAATTAAACCTCAGGGATATATCCGCACCCCTCGTGTTGCCTTCCATGTTCAGGTAGCTTTGCCCTAATGTCCTTTTCCTTATCAGAACACTCCATACAGATTGTTCTATCGGTAAACCATGACATTATTCTTATGTTAAGGTCATTACCACAACCACACTTCTGTTGTGTGAAAAACGGGTCATTCATTTTGTTCCTCCATTTCGTTATACATTTCTCTCATTGAGATTTCTTCAAAAACCATTCCCATGCGGTTATTAACCTCTTCTTGGATTATACTGGCAATAGCGTCACTCAGTCTTTCAAACGCTCCCAGTTCCCTGTCTTGTACGTCTGGGGGTTCGTGATACGTTGCCGGAATATCTATCCACACGGTTGAAATCCATCCATCGACATTTTTATTTTCAGTACCCAAAAGAGATTTACGTTCCACATCGATCTTCTCTTTGTGAAGACTCAGGTAGGTGTTTACAGTTAACACATCGTCTTCTATTGTAACCTCAGGTGTTTCATTGAATACACCTTTCCATGCCTTCTTTATTTTCTCAGCGACTTCTTTCATATTACCCTTTTGCATTGTTTAAAAGGTCTGTTAACTCTTCTATTGAATAGTCATCTTTACTAATGAAATGACCTTTAGTTCCATATCCACCATGTGATACTACATACATTTCTAAAGATTCTTCATGTGCTTCGATAACAGTAACGTATTTTGGGTTAACCGATATACGTCCACGTTCAGTTTGTATTATTATCATGTTTCCTCCGTTGTTCATATTCTATTGTATAGCAGATTTCCGGTGACGTAAATTAAACCTTTCTATTTTTACATAGAGCCAATAATGATGTTTTATTTTCTTTCCAGAATTTTAATGCTTTATTTCCATCCATTTTTTTAATTTGTGAATCTGTGAATTTTCTCCATTTAGAAAAACTATGAGATTCACATCCAATTTCCATATGCTTATCCCATATGATAACATCATAACATAATCCCAATATCTGAAGTGGGGCATTGTTGACGATATATTTATCTCTTTTAGTATTTTTAAAACCGGCATGAGTTAAATCGGCATGAGTTAAATTGGCATCAGTTAAATTGGCATCAGTTAAATCGGCATGAGTTAAATTAGCACCACTTAAATCGGCACACCTTAAATTGGCAGCACTTAAATCGGCACCACTTAACTTGGCACGAGTTAAATTGGCATTAGGTAAATCGGCACCACTTAAATAGGCACCAATTAAATCGGCATCCCTTAAATAGGCACACTTTAAATTGGCACCACTTAAATTGGCACCACTTAAATTGGCCTCACTTAAATCGGCCTCACTTAGCTTTTTCTTTTTACCGAGTTGTTTTTTATTTTTAATTCTAATAGTCATAGTTTTCCTTTTGTCGTTAATGTATTATATAAAATCCTTATTATCATGTTTCCTCCGTTGTTACCTTATTCTATAGCAGATTTCCGGTGACGTAAATTAAGACCTCAGATAGTCCCTATCTTTTTTAAATTTCAGGTGTTTTGCTTGTGCCATGGTCAACCCCTTAAACTCTTGAGGAGTGAAACTTATCTCATCAGGATAATACTCAAATACCTCTTCAACGCTACCATCCTCAAACGTAGCGATAACTATAGGCATTGGGTCAAACATATTTTTAGGCATATCTGTGATTTCTGCTGATATTATTTTTGGTTCGATGTCCTCAACTGATTTAACTTGACCTTTAGATGTCATTGTGATTCTTTTGTGTCCCATTATTTAATCTCCCTAACTTCAAGAACCTGAATTTCGTTTAATGCTTTTTTACTGGCTTCAGTAGCATTATTTGCTTCAACTGTTATCCATTGGCTATCACCACCAACGAATAATACAACTCTATATGTTTTCATTTTAGGCATCCTCAATCTCCCACGTTTTGCGGTTTAATTTATAGTTTTCAGTGTGACTACTAGAACGTCCGCTACCCATGTCCTGTTCGCCCCACTTCAATTCTATATCAATGTATTCATCGTCATAGTCAAACATATTTGCTTCTGCGAATCCGCCATTGATGCTCTTCAGTCCGGTTTCATTAAGAGTCTGAATTTCAAACGCTTCCAGTTTGGTTTTAAGTTTGCTGAGTTCTTGCTTTGTAAGTTCCATTTTTTCTCCGTTGTTATCCTATTCTATAGCAGATTTCCGGTGACGTAAATTAAAATCAATGTTAAAATTATTTATACTTTACTAGCAAGGTGTATAACTTATTTTTATACATTAAATGATATTTTTTCCAGTTTCGGCAATCCTCTACACGAATCATTTCAGCATTATTATCATATAATACGATATCAAGACAATACCTATAATCCCCGTATTCACTTTTTATAGAATATATATCTAGTTCAATGGTTATATTTTTATTAAATTCTGCTGTGATTAGAGGAATACCGCTGGGTGGTTTAATGTTATATACGTTTGATAGTCTTTCGTCTATCTCGTTAATTCTTTCATGGGGTAAAGTTATAACACATATCTCCCCATTATTGCTGTCTTTACTCATTCTAATAAATATCCTTTTGTTTTTGCTTTTCCCACTAATTCTTTTTTAGTGTCTGCATAAAATAAAACAAAGGGTGATGGTTTAATTCCTATTTTTAAACCTCGTATAAAACCTTTTTTCTCTAATTCAGTATCAAAGTTATATTTTCTAACCTTGTGACCCATTGAAATATAAAGTTCTATTTTCCTAGACATATATTCATTCTCCTTTATTGTTGTTGTTGTTGTTGTTGTTATCCTATTCTATAGCAGATTTCCGGTGACGTAAATTATCTAGAACTTTTTTCAATTTACTATTTCTATTCTCAAGTTCTTTAACACGCTTCTGATGTTCTAAGCGTTCTTGTTTGCGTTTCGCTTTTGCTTTGTGTATTATATCAAACAATGATGACCTCATATATTGTACCATCAAGATTAAAGATGTATTCGCCATCTAAATGTTCAAACGTGGGTTCTAAAACTGCTACTTCATTACCCATATCAAATAGTACCGCATCAATATAAGGGGTACATTGATCTGCTTCAGCGTCAAGTTCTTCTTTAACCCCACATACCTTTATATCTGCTTCAATACCGTTTTCAAACTTAGCGGTATATGTTGCAATAGTATGTTCTCCGAGGATTCCAGATTCTCCCTTAATGATTGAGTTCATCTCATCTAGTTCGTTTTTAGGTATGCTTATTGTTTGTGTATGTTTTACTGTCTTCATTAGTCTTGTTCTCCGGTATATTCCCAAACAGAATCCTCAATATATCGTATCTTCTTATTATAAACTCTGTTATGTAATTCGGCAATTTCTTCACCATCTAGGGAACAATCAAGTGCTTCACGTATATTTGACATGACATCATCAAAACTTACTTCGTTGCTAGACATTAGTCCTCCTGTTGTTGTCTTATTCTATAGCAGATTTCCGGTGGTATAAATTAAAAAAAATATTTTTTTCCTATTTGATGACGTTGCCGAATTTATCAAATATGGGATCTAAAGCGTCTTTAGGTACATAAGCCTGTACCAGTTCATCAAATCCACAATCAGCGACTACAAATATCTTACCATTGGCTTCAACTACATCACCAACCGACATAGAAGAGTGTCTCACGTCCTTTGATTCCCGTACCTTCCGAGTAAACTCAGGGGTACATTCACCTTCATTGTTCCACATCCAATTATAGTGGAAGAATAATTGTTCAAGACTTGCCTTGCAATTATCGTCAAGTTCTTTGGTCTCCATTAATTCGTGAGTAACGTCAGGTACAAAGTGAAACTTACCTGATATTATGAGACTACTAAAAAACTGTGATTTCTGATAGTATATCTTGACTTCCATAGTTCCTCCGTTGTTGTCTTATTCTATAGCAGATTTCCGGTGACGTAAAGCGTTTTACACTACCGGATATTTCCCATATAGTATAAGCGTAAACGTAGCAACGCCTTACATAATTCACATATAACTATACTATATAGCGGATTTCCGGTGGGGTAAAGAAAAAAGGGATTATCTGATAGGAAATGTAAGGGGCGTTTTCACCCTCTGGAATATTACCAATCGGTTACTCACAGTAACCCCTTACAATTAAACCCATTGAGCTATTTTAAACATATCACCTATGTTTATGTTCTCGGTGCGGTCTTCTGTGATAGAGTGATTGAAAAACCATCCATCATTCATACCATCCAAATTATCATACTTTACATTAGGATTCTGTAATACCCCAAAGAATATGGGATCGATCTGTTTCTCTGTATCAATCATGGGATAAGCAATATACAGGGTATGAAATAGATTAGCCACTTTAGCTTTAACCAGTTTTACCAGTTCTTCAAATGGGGGATTATCATTCTGAGTGTAGTCTTCTACCTTTTCAACCTTGATATAGGCAACCTTTTTTTCTTGCCAGTTTTCTCTGGTTTCGATATCTTTTACCCTGAATATGGTCTTAAAGAGTGAAGCCACTGTTGGAGATAGTTTAGGAACTACCAGTTCCATAATAGCCTGAGTCATTTCTGGATCGTTCTCATACTGCCATGAATGTTTATCAATGAAGTCATATAACTTGCTTTCACTGATTACCCTTTTTTGGAGTAATTCACCACACATCTTTTTGGCTTGATCTTTAATATTGCGTTTACGTTCCGCTTCACCCTGAACTTTTGATTCAAGTTCAGCTTGTCTTTTAATAATAGCTTCATTAAGTCCTTTTAAACCAAACTCTTCTGCCATTTCCTTAAACGTGATTGGAGCATATTTCTGTGATACTTCTGCCAATTGGATTTTATAATCCCATTCAGCGACTTTTGCGGTCATACCTGCCTGTTCATAATGACTACGCTCGATTAATAATTGGTCATATTCACTCTGGATTTGTTCTTGTGTCTTTATCATTCGGTTTCTCCTTCTCCCTATTGTATAGCAAATTTCCGGTAATGTAAACCCTTTAATATAATATAGGTTAATCTTGCCCTAATGCTTCACTTGAAAATGGGTGAATTTCATCATCTGGATTCCAATCATCCCTTTCGTAAGAGTCTTTTAAATGGGCAAACTTACCCCTCGGATTATTCCAGTTATGGTACTTATCCTTATGCTTTTGGCTTAAAAACTTTGCGTTTGGGTGTTTGTGGTCTATACTGTGACCGCAGCCGCATTTACATTTTCTTGGCATTATTTTTAATCTACGGGATAAATCGTAGTTCCATCTGAAAGATCTTCAGCCTTTTCTATTTCGAATACTTCTTTTGCTCCGATTAAGATTTCTTCAACATCCATATTCTTTTTATCTGCGATGTGTAGAAGTTGAGTTACTGTATCTCGGATAACTGATTGAGCCGGAATATCTCCCTTTTTATTCTCTATTATCTTATTTACTGAGTTTTCAAGATCGTTTATCATTATTTGCATTTCCTTTTTAAATTAACGTAAGGTTTTAACGTGGCGCGTGGGGAACAAGTTATCCCGTTTAATAGTGCATATGCTATTTTGTGAATTAATCTCATGTTTTCCTTTCCTTTGCTGTTACCTTATTCTATAGCATATTTCCGGTGACGTAAAAATAAAATTATTTATTATGGTAATTTTTCGGTGTAACCTCTTGTCTCAAAATCCCTTATACTTGTTTCAAAATCTTTTTTATTTTTAAAGGTTCTGATATTGTAAAACTTACTACCATCTTTATGTTTACCACCATTATAAAAATTAATAAGATATTTTACCTTTCCTATATTGGTTTGTGTGTAAAATGTTTTTTCCATTATGCCCCCAGTATATCTGCTCTTTTTTCAGTGGGTACTTTATTAATAATTAAATTTTTTAATTTTTCTTGTCTGGCTTTACGTTTGTTTTCAATTTCATATTCGATTATACTGATAGCTTCAGACATTAAACCGGATTTTTCATGGTCATATCCATAATAACCACTATAATGTGAACCGTCTTCAACCTCATTTCCTTCAGGATCTAAGATTTCAAAGCCATAAACAGCACCAGTGAGATAATCATCATAAATCTCAACTTCATTTTTAAGATACGTTACAATTCGCTCAAGGCGTTTTTTGGTTATTTTTTTCCATCCGTAATCGCTTCTAACCCGATTTTTAGATACATAGATAAAACCCACACATCCAGCGTCCCAACGGTCATTATAGGGATAGCTATTACTTAC
>JAHWGK010000072.1 GCA_020054495.1 Thermoplasmata archaeon
ATCAAAGAAGAACTACCTGATTTGATGATTGGAGGGATGACAATTGGCCCATTAGGATTATTAAGTCGTCTTCGCAATGTCAATGAGCTCGTGAGAGATTTCGTACATCATAAAGATAAGCTTCATGATGCACAAGAAATTATAACTGATATTCAAATAGAATATATTGAAAAACAGATTGAATCAGGAGCTCGAACAATTATGGTTCCCGTTGTTTTAGCCGAGAGAGAGCTTATGAGTAAAGAAATGTGGTTAGAATTAGATATGCCCTATCAAAAGAAGATTGCTGATTTTGTGCGAAAAAAACGAGCATTTTACATGGTTCATACTTGTGGCCGAGGTCCCTACTTTGATCTATTAATCGAGCATCTTCGACCAGTCTTAATTCAGAACGCATTCTTGCCCGATGGTGTAAAAACTGAACAGGAAATGATTGAAAAATACGGTAAAAAATTAATATTCTTGGGATTTTTAAGCGTTTCATTTCTTGCATGGGCAAATCCTCATGAAGTTATAAAAGAATGTAAAAGACAACTTGAAGTTTTTGGAAAGTCACCAGCTGGCTATATTCTTGGTGCATCATGTGAATATCCCCCTTATGCACCTTTGTATAATGCAATGGCAGTTGTGAAAGCCGCCAGAATATACGGAAAGAATTTTCAAACTGGTATGGGAGCAAATTATGAAGATGATGGAGGAGGTTAATAATCATGTCAGATAAAGAAATTTTATGTAAACTAAAGCAAAGTGTTTTAGATTTTGATGAAGAAACCGCTAGAAAAGCTGCTAAGGAAGCAATAGATGCGGGGATTGACCCACTCGAAGCAATAAAAAACGGATTATATCCAGGCTTAAAAGAAATTGCAGATCAATATGAGCAAACTGTCTACTTAACAGATATGATCTTAGCCTCAGATGCTTTTTACGCTGGCACAAATATTTTAAAATCTAAAATACCCCCAGAAAAAATTAAAGCAATTAGTAAAGGTATTGCTGTTCTTGGAGTTGTTAAAGGAGATGTCCATGATCTTGGCAAGAATATGGTTAAATACTTATTTGAAGCAGAAGGTTTCGAAATTATTGATCTGGGATTTGATGTTCCCGCTGAAAAATTTATTGAAGAAGCGGAAAATAATAATGCAAACTTTATTCTAGTTTCTGTAATGTTGAGCTCTATGTTCCCTGAAATTGGAAAAATCGTCAAATTAGCTAAAGGGAGAAACTTGCAAGCAAAAGGAGTAAAAATTATGGCAGGTGGTGGACCTGTTACAGAGAATATAGCATTTCAACAAGGTGCTGATGGATGGGCTCTCACAGCTCCTTTAGCAGTTAAAAAAGCTTTGGATCTCCTTAAATAAATTTCACAACACTATAAATAATAATATCACCATAGAAACATAGATTCACCAGCGCCAGTAAATATCCTCAGCGTGCCCTAACATATCTTTGATAACTATTTTTTCACCATTATCAAGTACAACATTTCCGGAGTATAATCCATGAAGTAGGGAAGAATTCAAATATATCAATCCGATATTTATTTTTTCTCTATGTGGAATGATTGGTTCTAAAACCATATTAAATCTATCATCATTACTGGTAAACTTCCAAGGTTTTGTAGGATCTCGATCCTCATGGTGAAAAGTAACTTCATCGATTTTATGAGCTTTTCCATCATAAAAGATGATATTTTCTGTATGAGTTGATAAATCTCCAAAACCATATCCAATATTAAAGGCAACTGGTACACCATTAACAATACCACATGCAGAACCCCATAGCCAATGTGTATGATAAGGCCAAATTCCACGACCCCAATCCATAAGACCAAAAGAAGTTTCCGGCTCGAATGAGTATTCTTCCTCTCCAATCTGAATCGATCCTTCAGTGGGCATCATGTTGATTTTATGATTATAATAAAATAGTCTAGGGTCCTCCTTATAACCAGTCACTACTACAGTATTATCCCATTCTGATTTATCATCAAAAGTAATAGTTCCTTTCATCCCTTTATCCATGAATGCTGGATCGTTAATAGTTAAAATTCTCTGATTTCCTTTTTTTTCAATTATTGCACTAAATTTCTTAGAAGGAAATTCAATTGTACTATCTTCCATAGAACTAAGTGGTAAAAGCTTAGATTTAGTTAAAAACTTAAATTGTCCTTTCCCTTCTCTTTCTTTCTTATTAAAATCAAGCCATACATAACTCATCTGAGTAAGATATCCAATATCTCCTATTGTAAGTTGAAATCCAAATTGATTGTTCAATACAGAGAAATGATCCCATTCCTTAATACGAGACCAGCCTTTACCGGTATTTTCTTTATTATATTTCAATATTGGTTTTCTTGCCCACCCTCTTTGAACAAGGGAGCCATCAGTATTGAATAAATTTGATGATTCAGTAATTTCGGTTTGTTTTCTCATTTTTAATATCAAGTTTAAAATGTAATAAAAAGATAATTTTAAAAAAGATTTGAAACAAATTAAAATATTCGAGACAAATTAAAATGATTCTGAGAAACAATCCAGAGAAAAAAAAAAAGAATTGAGTAATGAAAGCTTGAAAGCATTAAATGTAAAATTTGAAAAATTAGCAAATATGATGCAAAAAGCATCATTAGATGTAAATTATAAACATAAAATTTATGATCTTATAGACTTAGACGAAGTACCTGAAGTTAATTTAATAAATGAAGATTGGATTAAGGTTAAAGTTAAATTGGGGGGAATATGTGGATCAGATTTACAAATTTTGGCTTTATGTTTTTCCAAAGCGTTAATTGTTTTCTCTTCTACTCCAGCAATTTTTGGTCATGAGATTTCAGGAACTATTACTGAAATTGGAAGTAATGTTGATAATTTTTCAGTAGGTGATAGAGTAGTAGTTGAACCTATTCTTGGATGTGAAGTGAGAGAAGTTGAAAAGTGTACTTCATGTAAGGATGGAAATAATAATTTATGTTCTAATTTAGATAAGGGTATTATCCCTCCGGGTATACTCACCGGATTATGTAAAGATATTGGTGGGGGTTGGGGAGAATTTCTTGTGGCTCACAAAACCCAATTATACAAAATACCTGATTCAGTTTCATTTGAAGAAGCTGTAATTGTTGAACCATTAGCCACAGCCATTCATGGTGTTTTCAAGAAATTACCTGAAGAAAATGATAATTGTGTAGTTATAGGATGTGGAACTATTGGTTTAGCTACGATTATTGCTTTAAAAGCATTTAGTCATTGTAAAATTATTGCAATAGCAAAATATCCTTTTCAATTAGAACTCGCTAAAAAATTTGGTGCAGATGATGTATTTATCGTGAAAAAAGATTTGCATATCAAAAAAATTGGAAAAAAAATTGGAGCTAAAATAGTTAATCCAATGATGGAAGATGCAATGTTATTAGAAAATGGGATAGACATTGTTATTGTTTCTGCAGGGAGTGCTTCCTCTATGTCAAATGCTATAAGATTGATTAAATATAAAGGAACTATAATTATGCTCGGCTTTCCTGCATTTATGGAAATTGATTGGAGCCCTTTAATAGCTAAGGAAGCCCAAATTATTCCTTCAATTGTATATAGTTATGACATTATAAATGGAGAAAAACAACGAACTTTTCAAATTGCTTTGGATTTAATAGAATCAGGTAAGGGTAACTTTAAAGATTTCTTGACACATAAATTCTCTATAGATGATTATAAGGATGCGTTAGAGGTAGCTTCAAATAAAAACGAAAACAGTTCAGTAAAAACAGCATTCTATTTTTAAAAAATAATATAAAATAACATAATATTTAACGTGTAAAGAAATGTCTTCAGAATTTAAATTAAATTTAGAAAAATATGCCGAAATAATCTTGCGAGTTGGTCTTAATTTACAGTCTGGACAACGCTTACTGATAGGAACCGCACCTCTTAATTACGGGACCCCTCTAGAATTAGCACCTCTAGTAAGGGTAATTACTAAAAAAGCTTATCAAATGGGAGCTAGATTTGTTGAAGTATTATGGGATGATGATCAAATAAAACTACTTCGATTTCAATATGCTCCAAGAGATTCTTTTGAAGAATTTCCCACATGGCGAACTGATGTAGAATATGAATTTGCCAAAAGTGGTGATGCGTTGTTATTTATCGTCGCTTTTAACCCAGATCTCCTTAAAGAACAAGATTCTAGCTTATTTATGACCACTCTTCAAACTTATATTAAGCACAGTGTACCCTTCTCAGATTTACGTCATCAAGATGAAATGAATAACTTAGTTATTGCAGCACCAATTGAGGGTTGGGCTGATAAACTTTTTCCCAATTTACCCAAAGAAAGTAGGAAAACTAAATTATGGGATATTATATTTGATATCTGCAGAGTAAAAAACCAAGATCCTATTTCAGTGTGGGAAGAACATATCAAAAATCTTAAAGCTAGATCTAATTTCTTAAATAAAAAACAATACGAATATCTGAAATTAGTTGCTCCAGGGACAGATTTAACGATTGGGTTACCAAGGAAACATAATTGGCAAGCTGCTCAATCGATAAGTAAAAATGGAATTGCCTTTGTTGGTAATATCCCAACAGAAGAGGTCTTTACTCTCCCACATAAAGATATGACAGAGGGATTTGTTAGTGTTACCAAACCATTCTCTCGAACTGTTTTAGTTGAGGATTTGAAATTATACTTTTCAGAAGGAAAAATTGTTAAGGCAACTGCAAAAAACGGAGAAGATTTTATACATAGCATTCTTGATACAGATGAAGGTACAAGAAGATTGGGTGAAATTGCCCTTGTTCCACACAGTTCGCCAATCTCTCAAACAGAAATACTCTTCCATAATCTTTTAATTGATGAGAATTCTTCATGTCATATTGCTTTAGGCAATGCCTGGAGGTCATGTTTAGAGAGCGGTAATAAAATGTCTGATGATAAATTTTCAGCTGCAGGTGGGAATATTAGTAAATTACATTATGATTTTATGATTGGTTCAGAAGAGATGGATATTGACGGTGTATTATATAATGGAACAGTTGAACCAGTTATGAGAAATGGTGAGTGGGCTTTTGAAGTCTAAATTTAATATCAATCGATAATTATTAAAGGAATTAGAACTAAGTAAAATTTAAAATAAGAATTAATCAATAATATTGTGAATTTGATGACTTCAGAATTTGAAAAGAATTTAGAAAAATTTGCTGAAGTTATAGTAAAAATCGGTCTGAATGTACAACCTGGACAACGTTTATTGGTCGGAGGACCCACTACATACTCTTATGGGGCACCTATTGAATTAGCACCCTTAGTTCGGTTAATAACGAAAAAAGCCTATCAGATTGGAGCTAGATTAGTTGAGGTGATGTGGGATGATAATCAATTGAGGCTAATCAGGTTTCAGCATGCTCCACGAGATTCATTTGAAGAATATCCTACGTGGCGAACTGATTACCAATATAAATTTGGTAAAGAAGGTGATTCTGTGCTTCTATTTGCTGCTTGGGATCCTGAGTTACTCAAAGGACATGATACAGATTTGATGTCAACTGCACGTAATATGTACCTTAAACACCGAAAAACTTTTGGGGATTTAATTTCTAAAAGTGCTGTGAATTGGTCAGGAATAACAGCTCCAGTGGATGGATGGACAGAAAAAGTATTTCCTGATATTCCACATGAGGATCAAAAAGCCAAATTTTGGGATGTAATTTTTGAAATATGTCGGGTGAAAAACGAAGACCCAATTGCTGCTTGGGAAGATCATGTCAATCAACTCGCGACTAGGAGTAATTTTTTAAATCGAAAGAGGTATGTTTCACTAAAGTTTGTTGGACCTGGGACAAATCTCACAATTGGTTTGCCTAAGGACCATATTTGGGGAAGTGCTCGATTTAGAACTCAAAGTGGCATTGATTTTGTAGGAAATATTCCCACTGAGGAGGTTTTTACAACAACACATAAGGAAAAAACAGAAGGAGTTGTGACTGCTACAAAACCTCTGCCTACTGATGTTTTAATTGAAGATCTTTGCTTAACATTTTCTAAGGGACAGGTTGTAGAAGCAAGTGCAAGAAAAGGAGAGGAATATTTACATAAAATTCTTGAAACCGATGAAGGGGTTAGACGATTAGGTGAGGTCGCGCTTGTGCCGCATAGCTCGCCGATCTCACAATCAGGATTACTTTTTTATAATGTTCTAATTGATGAAAATGCATCATCACATATTGCTATAGGTCATGGTTTTAAATTTGCCTTGAAAAACGGTGGTAATATGTCTGATGAGGAATTTTCTGCAGCTGGTGGTAATATTAGCAAGACACACGTTGATTTTATGATTGGATCAGACAAAATGGACGTTGACGGTATTAGCGAGGATGGGAAAACAGAACCTATAATGAGAAAAGGAGAATGGGCTTTTGAGGTTTAAAGCTCATTCGATTTTCTGGCAAATATTATCTATTTTTTGAATTGTTTCATCAATTATTTCATCTGTATGGAGCATACAAGTATAAAATCTGCTCCCTGCAACAGAAATGATCTCTTGATCGACAAGGGCAGCCCCCATCTCACTCATAAAATCTTTCCTTTTCGGAAGCTCTCCTGCTTGCTGAGGATCACCCAAATCGAGGCCAAATAAGCAACTAGTATGGAAATGAACTGTTCCTCCATAATTATAAGAGAACCAAGGTAAATCATAATTTTCAAATACATTATTTAACCCCATGGATAACCTTGTTCCCGCTTTTATAGCTTTTTCTGTTGCGTTCGTTTTTTCAACAAATTTAATTGCATAATATGCAGCAGCGCATGTTAATGGATTTGCTGCTATGGTTCCACCAGAATAGGCTTTTTTACCTCCACCTACCCCTCCAGCACACACACTCATGACATCAGCTCTCCCCCCAACAGCAGCAGCAGAAGGAAAACCATGTCCAACAATTTTTCCAAATACAGAAAGATCGGGAGTATAGCCAAAATATGCTTGTCCTCCACCCATATGTAATCTAAAAGCGCATACAACTTCATCTGATATCATTAAAGCTTTATTCTCATGGCATAGTTCTTCGACTTCTTTATTAAAACTAGGTCTTACTG
>JAHWGK010000073.1 GCA_020054495.1 Thermoplasmata archaeon
AGCGTCTATCTATGACCGATTTTATCTTTCCTGCCTCAATAAGCTCTTTGAGAAAAAGTAAATCTTCAGTCTTTGGGTATGTTGCCCCGAATATCACTTTCTTGCTGCTTTTGTTTGAAATTTTTCGCCCTCGAATCCTCTGTGACAACCCAGGGTTAGCTATAAGATAGCATCCGTTTTCCTTTAGCACACTTATACTCCCTGAAAACGAACTCTTGCTTACCACGTCAAGAATAAAATCATAAGTCTCACCGCTTTTGGTGAAATCTTCTTGAGTGTAATCAATAACCTGGTCTGCACCAATGGAGCGCAGCATGTCCAATTTCCTCGTGCTCTCCACGCCAGTCACTTCAGCCCCAAAGTACTTAGCAAGCTGTATGGCAAAAGTACCTATAGTTCCACCCGCACCATTAATCAGAACCTTTTGTCCGCTCTGGATATTTCCTTTTCTAAGAAAATTCAATGCTTCAAGGCCCCCAACAGGAACGGGGGCGGCTTCCTCATGGGTCATATTGGCCGGTTTTATTGCCACCTGGCTGTTGTTCGCATTATCCCCTTCTTCAGGCTCTTCAGGCAGACAAATGTACTCTGCACAAGCACCCATACCAATAAAACCGGTAGCTGCAAAAACTTGGTCACCTTCCTTAAATAGTTTTACATCTTTGCCTACTGATTCAACTTCCCCGGATAACTCCATCCCTAGTATAGTTATTCTCTTTGGTTTTCTGAGACCAATATATAGTCGCATGAGGAACCGGTACAAGATTGATAATTTGAGACCTCGCTGTTCACAGTCTCCTGATGTTACTGTTGTCGCATGTATTTTTACCAGAATTTCATTGTCCTTGGGAGTAGGTTTTTCTACCTCTTTGAGCTGAAGAACATCCGGTGGTCCGTACTTTGTCCATACAATCGCTTTCATCTTATTTTCCATTTTTTTCACCATTTTATTTTCAAAAAAATACCATTATTACACGCTAATTGATATCAAACAAGAAATCGAGTCCATGCATACCAAATAGTCAGTACATTAAACCCAAGACTTACAATGATCAAAAATTTATCATAAGCCTTCATACCCTTCATTCCAACGATATTAAAAACAAAAATTATAATGGCTACGATGATGTTTACCCAGCTATCCATAGGATAATCCAATGTCAGGGACAGGACAACCATAACAATCGGAATCACCATTATTATTGCCATTCCAGAGTAAACGTTCTGAGACGCTGGCTTACCTTCTATTTCTCCTGGTGTAAAATCCCCAGCAAATATTCGCAGCACATCACCTAACAAATAACTCAACATTACAGCTACCCATAGGAATGAAAGTATTATCTTCACATCGTCCATATTTCTATCACACCACAGTTATTACTACATTTCCCTTTTTGTGCCCTTTATCAACGTATGTATGAGCCTCGATCATTTGTTCCAATGGATAGCTTCTATCTATAACCGATTTTATCTTCCCCGCTTCAATAAGCTCTTTAAGGAAGACTAAATCTTCTGACTTTTCCCTAAAGAATCCCTTTTTAACTGTTATGTATTTCCCGTTCGGAGCTAATGCCTTCTTACAATGTAAAGGCGAGGCTTTTCCAACGGCATCAAAGACGATATCATAAGTCTCACCACTTTGGGTAAAATCTTCTTTAGTGTAATCAATTACCTTATCGGCACCAAGAGATTTTACCATTTCTAAATTCGTGGCACTGCATACTCCGGTAACTTCTGCCCCAAAGTACTTGGCAAGCTGTACCGCAAAAGTACCATTACTTCCAGAAGCCCCATAGATAAGAACTTTTTGTTCGCTCTGGATATTTGCTTTTCTAAGAAAATTCAAAGAGGTTGTTGCCCCGCAAATGACAACGGCGGCTTCCTCATGGGTCATATTAGCCGGTTTTATTGCCACCATCCCTGCCTTCCATTCTTCAGGTAGGCATACATACTCAGCATAAGCACCATTCTTCAACCCGGTTGTTGAACCAAAAATATGGTCACCTTTCTCAAATAATGTTACATCTTTGCCGACTGATTCAATTTCGCCGGCTAGCTCATACCCTAGTATAGGTTTTTTTGGCTTTCTGAGACCCATCATTAGTCGCAACGCGAGAGTAAAAAATTTGGAATCTGGGTGTATACCTCTTCGACTGTTCTTCACCGCTGCATTTACTGTTGTCGCATATACTTTTACCAGTATTTCATTATCCTTGGGAGTAGGTTTTTCTACCTCTTTAAGCTGAAAAACATCCGGTGGTCCATATTTTGTGTATACAATCGCTTTCATTTTTTTATTTTCCATTATTTTTCCATTTATTTTACTATTCTAGCTTTAGAAACAACCGTTTCTTTTAATTCTTTTTTTTTATAGAATATAAACAAATTAGTTTTGACAATCAAGAAGCTAAAAATGAATTGAATAATTCTTTTTTTGGGCTTTCTTGATTGCCTTGGTTTATAACATCATCAAACGAAAAAAAAGAAGTAATAATATTAGTTTAACGCGAAAATTAATTGAATTGAATGAGCTATGGGATGATGAGTGAATAATACAATAGCCATACTCCGAGGATAAATTCAGATATAATCGACAACAGACCACCGATAGAAATCAAGTTATAAGGTCATTTTTTTTTTGAAATTCCTTGTTGAACTTCTTCATTATTTTATTTAGGATTTTGAGCTAGTAACTCCTTTAGTTTTATCTTTGGATGATTATATCTCGCCCTACCTGGAGTATATTCACCCCATTGAATAGCTTTTTGGGGACAATAATGGAGACACGCTGTGCACATTTGACATCTATGCTGCCACTCAGGTTTTTCATTTACGAGTTTTATATTATCAACGGGACAGATTTTTTGACAGATTCCACAACCATTACAATTTTCATCTATATAGTACTTTTCATCCATAGTATTTACTTCTTTAATAAAAGAGAAATATGAACCCTTCATTGGGTAAATAGAGCCTTTCTTTACCTTACCTTTCTGATTATTACGAATTATTTCCGCAATTTTTTCTAATTTTAATTCACCATTCTTTATTCTCTTATCTCCTTTTTCTTTTGTAGGAACGGGGTTGATTCGTTTTGACCCCCATATGTTATTTGAAAAAATTCTTATATTGTATGCAGCATCAAGTTCTTTGTTTTTTGGTTTCAATAACTTATTCAGAAACGGTGCTACGTACTGCCTGGAAAAACCGCCCATAGTAGTAACAGCAAATATATATTTTGTATTACTTAAATCAATCTTCTCAATAAAATCAGCGACAATCTTGGGTAGAGCCCAAGAGTACACTGGAAAAACAAAGCCAACTTTTTCTGATGTCGCGGTTATAGAATCTTGTTTTATAAGACTCGCAATCGGTAGAAGTTCGCATTCATTAAGCTTTTCTTTAAGACATTTAGCCATATGTAATGAGTTTCCTGTGCCTGAAAAATAATATATCGTTGTTTTATTACTCTGTGTAATTTTTTATCACCTATTTTTTTTAAATTATATTATAATAGTTTTTATTAATTCTCTTTAAATTCTTTTATTATCTTAGCGCAGTTTATTAACAGAAAAGACAAAAATTTTATTATAAAATAAAAGAAGAAATAGAAAATTAAGCATTTACAGTTTCTTTTAGCTGCTTCTTTACAAATACGATGATTTGATTCATTTTCTAATACATTAGCTATGGAGTGATGTGTGGATAAAACAATAGCCATCCTCCGAGGATTACTTCAAATAGAATCGCCCCCAGACCACCAATAGCTGTCAGGAAATTAACGTAAGGTTTTACTTTAAAGTTAGGTTTTACAATTTCTATCCCATTACCGAAGCTTAAGGAAATGCTGGCAACAATTCCTAACCATCCAATAAATAGGGGCACTAATTCATAGGTAACAAGCAGGATCGAAAATGGGAGCGTACCACTGGCCCATAAGAGTCCTACAAAGATGTATCTGTGTTTTATTGTTTGGAGAATTTTACGACTTGAATCACTCAACGATTTTTTTTCAGTACCATTAGTAACTGAGTGTTGTCTTGCTATATTGAAAAGTCTCCAGTAGTTTTTTTCATCATAGATTTGGGCCAATCCTTCTCCCATTCGAAAGGGGACCCAAAGAATTCCAAGTATTATGTTATTGGGGGGTCCAAAAACAATAAACAAAATTATAGTAAGTGTAATGACGAGAGCATGTTCTATAAGTGCTAACAAGATGCTTAATTTATATTTTTTTGGATTCTTGTTAACATTTTGCAGCCAAGCGTCTGAGTCATAATTATCTATTTCTACTACTCTTTTACCAAATACCCCCATTGGAATGTTTAAGAACATAATAAACAGAAAAAGAAAACCACATAACCTAATTAAGATAATCATGGGGAATCCTCCAATTTACCGTATTTTGTGTATGCAATAGCTTTCATAAGTATTCCTCCAAGGTTATTACCACATTTCCCGTTTTCTCCCCTTTGTCAACATAGCTATGAGCCTCGGGAACTTGTTCCAACGGATAGCGTCTATCTATTACTGATTTTAGCTTTCCCGCCTCAATAAGCTCTTTGAGGAATTTTAAATCTTCAATCCTTTCCTTTGTTGTGTCCATGTTCCCACTTATATATTTCTTGTCGCTTTTCTTTGCGGCCCGTTTCTCTCGATTAATCAATGCCATCTTAGGGTTGGCTGTAAGATATAATCCTTCTTTATTTAGCGAACCTATAAAATTTGAAAACGAACTCTTGCCTATGACATCAAAAATAATGTCATATGTCTCACCACTTTTGGTAAAATCCTCTTTAGTGTAATCAATTACCTTATCGGCTCCCAGAAATTTCATTATTTCTAAACTCTTGGGATTGCCTACTCCAGTTACTTCTGCCCCATAGTACTTGGCAAGTTGTATCGCAAAAGTTCCAATACTTCCAGAAGCTCCTCTGATAAGAACTTTTTGTCCGGTTTGAATATTTGCTTTTTTAAGAAAATGTAATGCCTCAAGCCCCCCAATAGGAACGGCGGCTGCTTCTTCATAGGTCATATTGGCCGGTTTTATTGCCAGCTCCCCTTTTTCAGACAAACATTTGTATTCAGCATAACCACCTAAATGCATACCCGTAGTGCCAAAAACTTGGTCACCTTTCTTAAATAGTTTTACATCTTTACCTACTGATTCAATTTCCCCGGCTATCTCCATCCCTAGTATAGAGAATCCTTTTCTTGGGCCTTTGAAACCAAATCCTAACCGCATGAGGAACTTTAACAATCCAGAGAATTTTAGACTTCGCATCTCGCAATCCCCCATTGTTACTGTTGCGGCATGTATTCTTATCAGTACTTTATTGTCCTTAAGAATAGGTTTATCTACCTCTTTGAACTGAAGAACATCCGGTGGTCCGTATTTTGTGCATATAATTGCTTTCATTTTTTTACCATTATTTTCCATTTTTTCACCATTTTAGTTTTAAAAAGCTTCAAAGCATTCTTTCATGATAGCGCACGTTGGACAGACTTTATATCTCGTATGAACAAGCATTAATGCTAGCATGACTACAAAGCCAATTAAAGATAGTAAAGCAAATATAGAAAAGTTCAAAAAGAACGAAATGACAATTAAGATAATAGGTATAAACCATAGTGTGAAAAAATTGAAAGACCATTTTTTCCCACATTCTACATGCTTCTTTAAGTACGATTCTACCCATTTCTCTTTAGGCAACAGCTTCGCAGTAGTCTCCCCATTATCCGTTGTAGTTTCCTTTACCATGTAATAACAATATTGACAATGCTTTACTGGCATTAACCAAAAGGTCCAGAAAAGATAATATATTAAATACACCACAGCAACCCATAAATTAAAAAATATTAACCCCACGGTGCCAAGAACCATAATACCAAACTTTAATACCTTTTGAAGTAATGGTCTATAGTAGGGACATTTTTGCTCAATGATTTCATTACTCTTATTTTCCATTTTTTTACCATTCTAATTTTTAAAAAAAAATATATTATTACTTATGCTCCAGAGTTATAACTACATTTCCCTTTTTGTGCCCTTTATCAACATAGTTATGAGCCTCGACAGTTTTTTCCAAAGGATAGCATCTATCTGTGAATGGTTTTATCTTTCCCACCTCAGCAAACTCTTTAAGGAAAACTAAATTTTCAACCTTTTCTTCTGCTCTCTCAGATATTACATATATTGAACTCCATCGTTTTCGAAGAAGATATGACGGATTCATGTTAGCTTCTAGAAGGAATCCATTTTTTTTTGTGATTTTTTACAATTTGAAAATGAACTCTTGCCTACGGTGTCAAAAATCTTAATATACAATTGCTTTCATGAGTATTCCTAAAAGATTACTTTGATTCGGTCATTTTCAATATAGTCCGCTACAATCAATTCTATAAGTATGCAAAACCTAACTCTAATTAGGCAGTATTCTATATAATCCTTATTAGAATTATTGAACGATTGGAATATTCACGAAGACGACCTTGTTTTGAGACTGTTAAAGAAGCTTTTGCAAGAAATTTTAACATAGTTTTTGTTGTTCTGAATAGATTTATTTTAAATCATTCTAGCTAACTGGTTAGCCCATTTACGAATCTCATCCCAATTTCTTGAATCGTAAACTCCTGGTTCTGTTTCTTTAATTCCTGCCGGGATGAAATTTTCTCTTTCTGCGTCTAAGGCTTTTCTAGAAATTTTACCCATCTGATTATAATCCCAGATGCCTCCAAACATGGTCATCGAGATTGGATTCAAATTATATTTAGAAGCTTTATCTTCAAGATATTTTTTATTAATTCTATTAATTTCATCATGTTCTCCTTTATATTCCATGAGTGCTCGCGCTCCTGAAGACACGAAGATTGCCACTTTCTTTTTCTTGAGCTCACCGCTAAACTTCTTTAAAAATGCTTTAGCTTTACTCGTCCACATATCAATTTTCATTCCACTCCCAATTATAACAAGTTCA
>JAHWGK010000074.1 GCA_020054495.1 Thermoplasmata archaeon
GAAGTAGGATTTGTACCTAAGATTTCAAATCCCCCTAAAAATATATTTTGCGAGTTATCAACAAAAACAACATTATTAACCTGTTTTGGAGGATTATAAGAGTTATCATAAACCAATTGATTTCCAGTAATTATTGGTTGACCTTCTCCAATTATATCTAAATTTGTTCTTCCATCAACCTGAAAAACATCATATGAACCTTCTTTAACATTAACTATACCATCATCATTAACATTATCAACACCTTCTTGAATATTATCAAACGCATCGTATCCCCAAGTATGACCATCGTTATACCCACCATCATAGTAATCATCATCAACCCAGACTTCAGGAGCTCCAAATGAATTTACTTTCACAAAAGCCATTTCAGTATCATTCACACTAGTTATTCCACTAATTCCAAATACAGTGGGTAAAAAACTTGCTCCAATAAACAATATTATTATTCCTATTACCAAACTTTTCCTAAAAACATTATTTGTCATATTGTTTCCTACCTCCCTATTAAATATAAAAGCCATATATTATAATCAAATTTAAATGTATTCGTAACAATAGCACCTTATACTACAACATACTCTGTCTTAGTAAATCCCTTCAAATAAAAATCTTACTAAGATAAACTCCATCGTCCTTAAAACCAAGTTTTTTATAATACTCTTTAACACCAACACCGCTCAGAACAAATAAGTGTTTTTTATCAAACACTTCTAAGCAAATACGCTCTGCTTCATCAATTAACTCTTTACCAAAACCCTTGTGCTGTAAAACATTATTTCTTCTCTCACCAATTGATAGTTCTCTACCTACGATTTTCAACTCTCGAATAATCATACAGGGGTTTTTTTGTAACTCAAAACGATGAGAATTCACGATATTACGTAACCTCAAATAACCAATAAGTGCATCATGGTTCTCTTCTACTAGTGAGATAAAAACCTCGTCTCCCCCACTTGCCTTATAATAACTGCAATTAAGACTGAAGTCATCCTCGTTAATCTCAATCTTCTCCTTTAGTGATTTATGACCAATTTCTCTACATCTTATACATCTACATGTTGTACCTTGTTTTTTCATCTCATCATGAACTAGTTGCCTAAGGTTGCTTTTGTCAACACCGGCCTCAATATACGGTGTTGGAACATCACGTTGAATCCTTTGTATTCTAATCCATTCAGGAACCATTGTTTTGATTTGTGCAATAAGCTTACTAGCTTTCTTTGAACTAAGTGGCTCGTAATCACCCTGTTTCCACAAATCATAAAGCCTTGTTCCTTTAATTGTAAGAGTTGGGTAAATTTTAATCATATCTGGTTTAAAACAGGGATTTTCAAAAATACTACAAAATGATTCAACATCCCTTTCTTCATCAGAGCCTGGTAAACCTGGCATCATATGGTAACAAACTTTAAAACCACATTCCTTAGCAATATGAGTAGCAAGAATAGAATCAGTAACAGTATGACCCCGCTCCATTCTATTAAGAAGATCATCAAATACTGTTTGAATGCCAAGCTCAACACGAGTTGCTCCCAGGTTTAAAACTTGATCTGCATGTCGAAGTCGGAACCAATCAGGTCGGGTTTCCACAGTAAGACCGATGCACCTAGCTGGTGCAGTCTCATTCTTTTTTTTAGCAATCTCTAAAGACTCAGAATTTTCATTATTTAACGCATCGAAACAACGATTAACAAACCATTCCTGATAAAAAGGTAATCTGGATGTAAAAGTTCCACCCATAATTATTAAATCAATTTTATCAACAGAGTGTCCAATTGCTTTTAACTGATTCAAACGACTCTTAGTCTGATAAAAGGGATCAAAATCATTAAGCAACGCCCTCATAGCCGCTGGCTCATAACCAGTATAACTTTGTGGAGTATTACTCCTAGGGCCACCTGGACAAGGAACACACAAACCATGAGGACATCCTTCAGGTGACGTCATAACTGCAATTATTGCAACACCAGAAATTGTACGTACCGATTTTTTACGTAAAATTGAAACAGCAATTTCTCTATCTTCATCTGAAAAATCCTCAGGTAAATGAGCAAGGATTTGACTATCAGGAGGAACATCATCAATTTCGTATTTCTTACATAGTTTAATCTTAGTCTTATGAAGCTCTTCTTTTGATTGGATTTTTTTAGAAAGAATAAGACTTGTAATCTCCGAATAGAAAGACATCGAAAAGATTCATAAGATCAATAGATAAAAAACTTTGTTATTATTGATTTTATTATAATATTAAGATACCTTTATTAACAAAAGCTATATTTTAAGCCAGAAAGGAGAATAAGATTTTGGATATAATAAAAACAGAGAACCTTACAAAAAAATTTAACGATTTAACAGCAGTTGATAGTATTTCATTCTCTGTTAAAAAAGGAGAAATATTTGGATTTTTAGGTCCCAACGGAGCGGGAAAAACAACTACAATAAAAATGCTTACTACTCTACTTAATCCGACTAAGGGTTCTGCATTAGTCGCAGATTTTGATATAATAAAAAAAAGAGATAAAGTAAGACAAAACATCGGTGTTGTTTTTCAGGAGCCAGCGCTTGATACAGAGCTAACAGGTAGAGAAAATCTTGATTTCCATGCTCGGATGTATGGTCTTGACAGTGATAAAAGAAAGTCCCGTATTAATAATGTTCTAAAACTTGTTGATCTTGAGGATAAAAAAGATGTGTTTGTAAAGAATTATTCTGGTGGTATGAAAAGACGTTTGGAGATTGCACGTGGTCTTATGCATTTTCCAACGGTTTTGTTTCTTGATGAGCCGACTCTTGGTCTTGATGCTCAGACCAGGAGAGCAATATGGGATTATATACGCCAGATGAATGAAGATGAGGGTACTACGATTTTTTTAACGACGCATTATATGGATGAAGCCGATTATCTCTGCGACCGTGTAGGAATTATTGATCGCGGTAAGATTCTTGTTATCGATTCGATTGCTAATCTTAAGAATTCAATTGGTAATGATGTTATAACACTATCCTGCTCGAATTTAAATAAACTTGTTAAAAGATTGAAAACAGAGCCTTGGATTAAGAAGGTTAAGCAGCATGATTCTTTTTTAACATTGGGCGTTAAAAAAGGTGAGGAAAAGATACCTATTATAATAGAAATTGCCCAAAGCGAAAATATCAGGATTAAATCAATTAGTGTGAGGAAACCAACGCTTGATGATGTATTTCTGTATTTTACAGGGAGAAGCATGCGCGATCAAGAACCAGAAAATCCTCTTAAAGAAATAGTACGTATTCATGGCAGGAGCGGGTAAAGTTTGATAGGATTAGAGTTGCAGGCTATTTACATTATGTGGCTTCGACAGATGAAACGATTTGTTAGATACCGCAGTAGGATCCTTGTAACCTTGGTTCAGCCTTTGTTTTTCTTGCTTATTTTCGGATCTGGTTTTAGGAATATTTCTATACCGGGTATGGAAAGTAGTAATTACGTTCATTTTTTTGCTCCAGGCGTTATTGCCATGTCCATTATGTTTTCTTCAATGTTTGCAGGTATCTCAGTGTTGTGGGATAAACAGTTTGGTTTCCTTCAAGAAGTCCTAGTTGCGCCTGTTAGTCGCCTTTCTATTATTATCGGTCGGACACTTGGTGGTGCAACAACCGCACTTATACAAGGATTTGTTATCCTCATTATAATAATTGGTTTTGGTGTTCCTGTCTCAGGAGTTTATGGATTACTACTAACAGTTGTTTTTATGATACTAATTTCGTTTACCGCGGTTGGATTTGGGCTTATTCTTGCATCAAAGATGCGAGATGCACAGAGCTTTCCCTTGATTATGAACCTTGTTGTTATGCCACTTTTATTAGTTTCATCAGCATTTTTCCCACTAAAGACACTTCCTGCAGGAGTAGGAGTCTTAGCTAAATTAAATCCCTTGTTTTACATGGTCGATGGTTTACGTGGGAGCCTATTAGGTACAGATAACATGTTTCACCCATTGTGGGATCTCTTAGTTATATTTGGAATATGCATTTTCACAATGAGTCTTGGAAGCTATTTTTTCAGCAAAAGTGAAGTATAAAATCCTAAAGGCAAAGAAAAGATGAATTTACTTATTTTTCCTCAAAACAATTTTTAAATGTTTTTATCATATTTTTTAGTGAACAAGCAACTGTTACTGGCCCTACACCGCCAGGTACAGGTGTAATTTTACCTGCTACTTTTTTAACTGATTCAAAATCCACATCACCACATATACCATCTTTTGTTTTTATGATTCCAACATCAATTACAAACGCGTTATTGTTTACATGATTATTTTTAATGAGTGCGGGTACACCTGCTGCGGTTACAAGAATATCTGCCGGGAATGTATAGCTTTTTAAATTCTTTGTAAAAACATGACATATAGAAACTGTTGCATTTCTATTTAAAAAAAGAGCAACTAATGGCTTTCCAACAAGGTTACTATGGTTAACAATTACTACATCTTTACCCTCAAGATCTATTTTTTCATGTTCTAAAATTGTGAGAACTGAAAAAGGAGTAATTGGGATGATGTTCTCATCACCTAGTAGTGTTCTGCCTATGTTATGTGGATTTAATCCTTCTACATCCTTTTTTGGATCCAAAGCATTTATCAATTTATCCTGAGAGATATGATTTGGTAAAGGAAGCTGTATAAGAATTCCATGAGTATTTTTATCACTATTTAGTTTAATTATGGATTCTAAAACCTCTTTTTCAGAAACATTTTCTAAAAATTCAAGATGATTTGATTTAATTCCAACTTCATCACAGGCTTTATCTCTAAGTCTTAAATAAAGATTTGATGCAGGATCATTACCAACTTTAATAGTTGTAATATTTGGTGTGGTTTGATATCTCAATTTTAACTGTTCTACTTCTTTTGAGATTTCTTTACGTAGTTCCTCTGCTATCTTTCTGCCATCAATTACCTTTGCAGTCATTTACAACCTAAAAAGTAAATTTGCTTTGGGTTATAAAACCTATGGTTTCTTACCGATTGCATAGAACTGTGGGAAAAAATTAAGCTGTACGCCCTCATCAAGTGATTTTAAATAATTATATTCCCATTTGTCAATCTCTTTTTGTGATAATCCTGCATCTTTCAATGTCTTTACATAGAAATCTCTGGCATGTAAATAATAGGCTTTATCTTCCTTGCAATTCCATATACGATTATTTCCAATGCCAACTTTTGTTTTAAGACCCGCACGAACAAATAAAAGACGTAATTTTCTACCAATATGTGGATCTCCACCACGAGCTTTAATTGCTTTACCAGCAAATATCGGGTCAATCTTTGGATTTTCAGGCCAGTGTAATTTACCACCATAATCTGGTTCAAGAGATGCAAGCACATTTCCACCTGATTTTGTAACACGTGCCATTTCTTTTACTACCTGCTGAGGATTTTCTGCCCACATTAAAAGTAAATTACAAGTTACAACGTCAAACATGTTGTCATTAAATGAAAGGTTTTCTGCATCGCCTACTCGCAGTTCAACGTTTTTATATACTTTAAGAATGTCTTTTGCTACTTTTATCATATCCTCAGAACCATCAATTGCAATGACCTTTCCTTTTGTAAGACGAGCAATATCTCTTGTAACCATACCAGGTCCACAGCCTACATCCAAAATTAACTCTGCATCTTTTAACTCAACTTCTAGATAAAGTGGTAATCGTTCCTCCGCGGTTTCAAGCGCTTGAAGTTCTAATTTTTTAATAAAATCCACCAAGTCTTCTTTTGATCTCTTATGTGAACCAACTTTCATTTTTGACATCATTTCCAATCAAATATTAGTCTATTTAGTATAAATCTTTCTTTTCCAACCACTATCCTTTAAATAAATAGTTGTTTATTCCCTGTTTTTTGTCTTGAGCTTTAAATAAACTATGGTTATTGAATATTAGTCCTCGATTAGCATAGTCCTCAGCCATTTGGTCATCAGTATGATTATAGGTCATGGTTGTGTTCAAATTCCGATGACGAAACTTTCTCTGTATCACCTTAGGATTTACAAACAAGTTAAACTCTTGTGTTCCCACACTGCTCCGTAAATCATAAGGATTAATCTTTCTAGTTATACCAATTTTCTCAGTAACTTGACTAAGTAGTGTTCTGATGTGTGCACCTTTAGAACAGAATTTGTTACCATTACGATTTATTAGTATAAAATCTTTGTATTCTGGTTTTGGAGTTGGTCGTGTTTTCTGATAACTTAGTAGGGCTTGTTGAAACTCACTGGTTATAAAACCGTAAGTATCTCCTGTCTTAGCGTCATCAAAGAATATTTTGTTACCCCGAATATTGCTATACCTTGCTTTACATATTTCATTAGGTCTACCTGCGAGGTCTGTGATAAACAAAACGATTAGATAATGCTCAGGGCTTATCTTTCGTGCTGTTTCCCGAATCCTTATTATTTCTTCAAGTGTAAGTATGTCACGGTTTGTATTCTTCCAACCTATCCTTTTAAGTTTCCAACTGTCTTTTTTAATCCATTGCAGGAACAGGTTTATCCTTACTATATAGTTTTGAACTGTGTTATGAGCAAGGTTTTTCTGGTTCTGTTTCGCAATCCATTGATTTATATCCTGTTTAGTCAACGTCTGAATTGTTTTACTTGTGTCTGTTAGTAGTTTATGTATGGTGTCATAATAATATTTCCTTGTGTATTCTTTCCTGTGTGTGACCGCAAGATAATTTTGATAATCTTGCAGTGTATGTTTCATAAAATTTTCACCTATTTTTTTGCTACCTCCGCCAACAATATTATCGTATTGTGGCATGTTGGTATCAAATCCAAAGGTAAAAACGTTTATGCAATCACCACCTGAGTTATTGGAAGGTAGCGGGTATCTCCAACAGGTGTATCGAAAACAGAAAAAAAACTATTTTCATT
>JAHWGK010000075.1 GCA_020054495.1 Thermoplasmata archaeon
TTCAGCAGTTGGTCAAGATGTTACTGGATCTAAATATCATGAGCTAACTGGCCGCACTGTGTTACCTGATATGCGTGGTCGTTTTTTAAGAGGGGTAGGTAGCACTAATGGTTATGTGTCACCGGGTTTAGGACTATTGCAGGGCGATTCGACAACTCGTCCAAAATTTAGTACCTTTAGAGGATTAACTAGCAATCCAGGTAATCATACTCATGGCTACGTTGGACCAGCGGTGTGGTATGCTGTTAGTACGTCATGGCCTTTTACTACTTCTGCGTATAATTCTAATACTGGTTACGCTGGAAATCACTACCATACTGTGACTGTAAACTCTGGCGGTGACCCCGAAACTCGTCCTATAAATATTGGCGTTAATTTTTTTATAAGAGTGGATTAAACTATGTCTAATATAAGAAAAGCAAATCGTGCATCTAAAACAAAGCAATCTACTAATGCATCGAAAAATAAGGCTTATTTAGGTCAACATGATACGGTAGTTACAAAAATGCTTCAAAATGAATCAATCACTGGCGATAAAATACAAAACCGCACTATCCCGGTATCTAAACTAGTTGATTTCGATGGGGTAATTGGCGACATTAAATCATCTCTATTAGATGAAGCTGCTTTTATTGCAATTCATGGTAGTGGATGGGTTTCAGCAGTTGGTCAAGATGTTACTGGATCTAAATATCATGAGCTAACTGGCCGCACTGTGTTACCTGATATGCGTGCTCGTTTTTTAAGAGGGGTAGGTGGCACAGGAGATAATATTGGACCTGTTGTCGGAGAAACTCAGGGAGATACGACAAAAATGCCTAGTGGCGGTTTTTCAGTTTCAACAAGTGTACCACAAGGCTCTGGTATCCAAAATGGACAACATAGGCACTCAATAACCGTACCAGCTGGATGGTATGCTGCACCAGATGGTACACCAATGTATCTTGGTTCTACGGGAAGAACAACGGGCGCAGCTGGAAGCCATACTCACACTGCATACTTAAATAGTGGTGGTGATTTTGAAACTCGTCCTGTAAATGTAGGTGTTAATTTTTTTGTAAAGATAAATTAGTTTTTACATGAACAGTAAATCCATGATATCAATGAATTCTTCTTCGTTGACATCTGGATTTTCTTTTTGATACGCTTGCGACCAAGTTATAATAACACCAACAGCACGCAAATCTTTCCAATCATCGGGTTCATTGAACAGCACATTAATGTGTATATCGGGGTCGATGACCTTGAGACGTTTCCAAAGCATATCAGCACATACATCTATGTCAATAGAAAAATGCAACTCATCTGTTGCAGTTAAGCAAATCTCATCCATCTCAGTAATAAAGTCAAAGACATATTCACGGTGTCCTTTGACACACGTTTTATCTTTTATATCTTGGATATTTTTTGCCTTAGCTTTTATTTTATCCATCATTTTTTGTTTTGCTGTTTTTCCCATCTTATATCTTTTTTACCCGCGTAAAAAAATATTTAGCGAATTCTTCATGGCCAAGTTCTTTTATCATGTCATTCCAATCTTTATCAGAGTCACCAGTAAAAGCATAATGCGACACCGCTTCGGCTTTGTTAAATTTCTTTAACATCTTTAATCCAGCCTCATCTGAATCTGGGGCAATAATTACTTTCATGCCCTGATCTTTAAAATCTTTAATTGTCTCAGTGTGATGTTTAGTTGCACCAGAACCACTACAAGCTATCGCTCTCCAAGGATTCCTACTTATTCCGCCATATGCTTGATTCAATGCTTGTTGAATTGACATCGCATTAAAAGCGCCTTCACACACTACAATACCTTTGACATTCCCCATAAATTTTTCTTGATTCCAACCGTAAAACAATAGACCGAGTCTAGTACCTGACATAGTAGTAATCTTCCACTCGTTCCCATCTTTATTAAATCTTGGTTTTATGAAGCGTACCTGTGCGCCACAAAAAGTATTACTTAGATAGTAAGGAAAAACTATGCCTTCATCTACCGTATCGTAATACATGTCACCGTCTAGCGTAAGCCCACGAGATTTAATATATTCAACACCTTTAATTGCGCGTGGATCAGACATTGGTACAAACCAAGTTGGAAATTCTATTTCGTTAACCTCGTTAGGACGAGCCTCTATAAAATCAAAGTCGCCCTTTAGAAATTCAGGGAGTGAGATGCCGGCTTCATGGCAATAACTTCTTAAAGAATAGCCTCGTTGACATTTCCCTTGACACCAAACCCATATATCGCCAGTATCAGGGTCGCGGTGCCAGTATAGAGAATCATTTTTGCGTCCATCTTTACAGATAAGACATTTTTTAGTCGATATCATTGCGTTCTCCTAAATTTATGCGCACCGCCGTGAAATCTTTAAGCTCCTCATATTTGTCGCCGCTCGCCTGAATCCACTTACTATAGACACAACTAGATTTTGGCCATCTCGGTATTCTTCCACATAAATTACACCTTAATTTATTAAACTGTGTCCAATCACAACGTTCACATCGTGTATATTTTATTTTCTTTTTAAAGAAAAAATATCTAAGTCTACAAAATGGACACAGCACGTGATTAGCGTGAAATTGATATTTTTCTGTAAGTTTATCGTCAAAATTACGTATCAAAGTAAAGCTCAACCTCAATAAAAACCAAAATATACAGCACCAACTAAAATTAGAATCGTGTCCACGCTTAATGTCTTGCGCCACAGTATAATAATATTTTTTTCTACTAATCATCTTTCACCCCTTGCTTATAATTAAAAGTGTAACCGTGACATCGATATCCTTTTCTTAAACTTTGACTTATTGATTGATATTTACAGTTCATATATACGGCGGCTTCTTTTATTGAATTAAACTCCTTGCCATCACTACGAATTATCTTTTTACATAGTTTTTTTATTCTTTTAATTAAATGCTCTACGCTTTGTTTTTTTCCGTACATTGGATTATTTTTGCCTTTTTTGACATTAGACATTCTTTGTGTAGTTTCCTCTGAACGCTTTATTCCCATTAAGGAATTAGATATTTTCTTCTTAATGTTTTCTGGTCGCGTTTTACCAAAACTATGATTTTTGTCGCCTTTTTGAGCATATGACATTTTCTGTATGGTGCTTGAGCTATGTTTTGTTCCATATCTATTATTATTTTTGCCTTGCTGCATCTCAGACATTTTATCCTTAGTCCTCTGCGAGTGTTTAAAGCCTAAATTAGAACCTGCTGTTGGAGCGATATTGTAACCACAATTACGATCTATACTTTTATATAAATCCATATAATATTGTTCTCTATCTATACATAAATCTATATTGGTTTCTTCTATTATCTCAAACATAAAAGAACTTTCTCCATGTTTATTCCAAGCGTTTTGAAGATATTGCGAGTGATGTTTATTATTTCGCAATAAAAATAAATGCTCTTGCCACCGTTTATGAATACACCGTGAAGAACTACCTATATACTTTTTACCGTTTACTTTATTTAGTATTTGATATACGCCAATTTTATTATCCATAAAGATATTATACCGTATCTTTATTCGATTCATAGTCGCCCCCAAGATCCTTATATTGAGTACTATTGGCTATTTTTTCTAGTTTTTTATCGGTTATTTTTTGCTTAAATTCTTCTGTTAGCTTAATATATCTACCGTTCTCAAATCCACATGTTATTCGTGTACCGGCAAGCCCAAAACGATCCTTATGAATTATAAAGTCTGACGTTCTATCATCAAAATTAGGAACTACTTCTATGACTACGGTGCTTGGTTCATAGACATCAGGACAATGCTTGATGCGGCTATCTAAATCTTTATTGTTTCTTTTACCCAATGAGTGTAACTGCGCAAATAACACAATTGGCACTTTTGATCTCTTAATATATTGCCCTAACCATATTCTAAAGTCATTCAATACATCGTAAGATTTAGCATTAGGTCTTTCAACAGAGAATTTTATCAACTGAAAGTAATCAATCATGGCACAACTATAATCAGCATTTTGAACTGCTTTTAATGCGTTTTTAACGCCTTCTACTTTAGTTGTTAAGCCATCTTTATAGTTAACATCTAATATCTTAACATGCTTAGATATCTCGGGGAATAATTTAGCTACTTTTATCTGTTGATCTGCAGGCATTCTGCCTTTCTTATAGTCGTTGAAATTAAGACCAAGCTCTAAGCAACCTATCCTAAATAATATATCTTGCTTAGGTTCCTCATTTGCTATCACCAACGTCTTCTTTCCTTGTTTCCACAAGGGATATGATACATTGGCTGCAATTGTAGATTTACCACTGCCAGAGTATGCACATATTAAATACAAATTTTCCCTAGTAAAAGGTATGGCTTCAGTTAGATCTTCATTACAAAACGTAATTCGTTCTTGAAGCATTTTATTGTATTTAGATATATCTTTATAAATCTCACTTAAGCATTCTTTATCACCGAATTTATCTAGTTCATCTAAATGAACATCCATTTCATTCAGTTCATCTTGTGTGCCGTAACCACCTTCTTTTAAAATCTTATTGATATCATTGGGATCTAATTTACTCATCATCTACCCCCAATTCATCAAGATCAACTTGTACTTCTTCAAGCATTTCTTCTCTTTGCTTTTTTAATGCCTCTATATCTAATTGCGGGAATGATTCCGCATATTTTCGTTGCTTACTGTATTCTTGTTGAGACATATTTCCGAATGTCTTTTCTTCTTGTTTGGTTTCACCATCTATTGGGTATAGTGCATAAAAGCTTTGCATGGCTTTATTTTTAATACTCTCTTTCCAATCTTGTAAAAATTCTACAAAAGACTTTCCCTGTAAATGTTGTTTTAATGTAGTAAATGTTCGTTTTGCGACTGAATGACTAGGAAAATGTTTGGCTATGATATCAGACAGCATATCATGTACTATATCAAATGATATACTTGCTTTCCATAATTCGTAAAATAAATTATCGAAGTTTTCTGTTACTTTGTTTCGGCCTCTCTCACTACTAGATTTTGTAGCTAATTCGCTACCCCAACGTTCAATAATGAGTTTAGCCCGTTTTTTATCGGAATTACTCATTATCTCTCCTGTTCTATAGTAGTTACTTCATTAGTTTTAAGGTTTGTGACTTTAATTTTAGCTGAATTATTTATTTTGTCTATGAACAGCAATTCAATTGTGTATTCATCATTAATATTAAAAGGTTTATTTTTAGATAACCACCACCAAAGAGAATTTTTGATGCGACCTGCAAAAGATTCCATATTTCCTCCAAAAAAAATGTTTAAAATAAAACGTACAAAATAATTCTACACACGAATATCAAAAAACTATGATTCAGGCGCGTAACATTATTATTTTATACCCTGTATAATATTAGCATGAAAGCTATAATAACAAACAACATAACAATAATTAAAGAGCCCACTATTAGTTTAGAGAGTCGCTTAAATGAGCTGTTATCTTTTAAAGATAAATCTGCAGAATATGTTTTACGTAAAAACAAGAATAATTCATGGTATAAGCGAACTGCGGCTTATCAAGAAAATATGAAAAAGCTCAATCGGTCATTGTTATATAAATTATCCGATGGTAGTTTGGCAATGCCTACGGGTTTTGCTCACTTATTAGACAATATAAAAGTAGAAGATCGTCGACAGGAAACTGGTGGGAACGTCCCTTTACCATGGATTAATGAGCCATTCGATTTAAGAGATTATCAGCAAGAAGCTTTAGATCTTATGGAAGATAATTACCGCGGGATAATAAATTTTGCTACAGGGTTGGGTAAGACCTTATTAGCTGTTCATGCAATTAAAAAATTTAAAAAGAAAACCTTAATTGTTGTTCCCGGTTCTAGTATAGGTAAGCAATTCTATTCAGATTTAGTAGAGGCCTTTGGAGAACAAAAAATAGGTTTCTATGGAAACGGTAAAAAAAAGATTAAAGATATAACGGTGGGTATAGCTGCGTCGGTCAATAATCATGCAGAAAAATTCAAATCTGAAGATTTGGGAATGATCATATTCGATGAATGCCATCATACCCCCGCTGAAACCTTTTATAATATAACACAACAACTTGGTGAGGTAGGAAGAATATATGGTTTAACTGCCACTGATTTTAGATCAGATGGAAAAGATGCTATGATTACTGCTGGCTGTGGTGATGTCTTGATTCGTAGAGATATTGTATGGGGAGTAAAAAACAAGTGGTTAGCTGAACCAGTATTTTTTCAACGTCAAATAGATACTTCTCACTGTAGAAATTATAGGGACAATAAATTAAAAAATTATAAGGCCCACGTATTAAATTGTGACACAATGAGGGATGCTATTATTAATGATATAGATAAATTTATTAAAAGTGGGAAAAGAGTTCTTTGCTTAGTAGATGAGGTTGCTCATGGTCAAGAAATATCTGAGAAAATAGGCATTCCATTTGCCACCGGTCAAGATAAGAAATCACAGGGATATGTTGATGATTTTAACAATAAGCTCGTATGGGGTTTAGTAGGGACCGATGGAAAAATTGGAGAAGGTACGAACACCAAGCCAGTTGACGTACTTATCCTAGCTAACTTCGTTGCTTCAAAGGGACCAGTAATACAAGCAGTCGGTCGAGGATTGCGGGTTGTAGACGGTAAAACTCATTGTATAGTAATGGATTATTGTCCTACTGGGTCACAAATGTTAAGTAGACACGCCAAAAAACGTTTAAGTTATTTTAGAGAAATAACTAATAAAGTCAAGGAGATAGAATGAGAATATATTTAGATGAAGATCCAAAGAATATTATGGATGATATAACGTTGGCTATAAATTCAGAGATAAATAATCGTGAATTTGACTCAGTAGGTCGTCTTTATGACAATATTGGATACATTATAGAGCGTGCTTTTCGAGAATTTTTCTTACATAT
>JAHWGK010000076.1 GCA_020054495.1 Thermoplasmata archaeon
CTTATTCAAGGCGGTGTTATATGTATGGCCCCAATATCTAAGTTAAAAATTCGACACAAAAAGAAAGGACAGCTATTCCTGATAGAAGTCTTCATAGCATTATCAGTGCTAATTTTATTGATGATTGCTATTTATCAAGTTGAATTTTCTACAGATAAAACCTATCCAGATAATTTATCTGAAATTGGGTATAACACTCTCGAATCTTTGAATAGTGCTGGAACTTTGAAACCTTTAGTTTATAATTTAATGACAACAGAACTTGCTGACAGTATTGATAATGCTTTGCCTGAAAATGTCTTCTGGCGATTATCTGTTGAAGATGATGCTGGAACGAATATTTTTAGTTTATACTGGGAAAGAATTCCTCCTACTGATGCATCAGTTGGAGCTGCGGATTACTTTCTGTTTGGGTATGATACAATCTTGAATCAGTACAGAGTGATTCACTTAGAATTATGGCGATTGGTTGGGTGAAAAAATGAAACGCAACAAAATCAAACAATTCATGAAAGATAACAAAAGAGGTCAAATCTTTCTGGTTTGCGCTGTAATTATGACAATCTACATGTTGTCTTTTATCAATATTGTTTACGAATTAAACCGAACCCAATACACAGAAGGACTGGAAATGGAAGAGTTCCAATCAACATTTGATAATTTTAGAACAGAAACAAACGATTATGTCATATCTATCCTAGCGAATTTCTCTCAACCAGCTACTATAATTGATAGTAATACTACTGCAGGTCTCATCTTACAAGATTGGCTTGATTTTGCAGAAGTACAAATGCTGAGTAAGGGATATATTGCTGTTTTCGAGATAGATGAATTAATTCCCGCGGTTCTTCCAGTTGAATTAGTAAGTACTAATGGTCGCATGTCCTTCAGGGGTGACATTGATGTATATATGGAATGCAACTATATGTCTATTGTAACCCAATTAAGCTATAATATCGACTATACACTTACTTACACAAATACAGCTACTAACGCGATTATTGATTTCTATTATGATACAGTTTTTGGAATCACTTATCTAGGGTACTCGCAAGTAACAGTCAATGCTGCTGCAACAACAGATCTTTACAATGGCACCTATATTTATACTGCTCCCCTGGCTCCTGGGGATGTTGTGATAGGAGTTTCTGCTGAACAAGTTATAGTTACACTGAATGTGTAAAAGAGATAATTTCCCCATTTTTCTTTCAGAAACTAGATATTAACATTAATTGTTATTCGGACAGCTTTCTCTATAATTTCTAAAGGTAGTGATGCGAAGGGTTTTGTTTTTTCTGCTGCTTGGGATGGTAAATATGGTATGTGAATGAATCCATATTTGATATGATTTTGATTATTGTTGGTTAGGTGATGTAAAACTCCGTAAATTAAGTTATTACAAACATAAGTTCCAGCTGAATTTGATATACATACAGGGATACCTGCTTTCTTTATTTCTTGGTAAGTTTTTCTAACATCAATAGTTGTGAAATATGCTGCAGGACCATTAGCAGCTATTAATTCATCTCTTGGTTTATTTTTTGCATTATCCGCATAATCAGTATCGTTCATATTTAATCCAATTCTCTCTATTGAAACCACCATTCTTCCTGCAGCTTGTCCTAAAGAGAGGATTAAGTTGGGTTTTGTTTTTTCAATAGATGAAATTAATTCAGTAATTGCTTCCCCAAAAACAACTGGTAATCTGGTCGTTGTTAATGCTACATCCGGGATTTCCTCTTTTGCCATCTTTTTTATTAATTCTAAAGCGGGATTTATTTTGTCCTTACCAAAGGGGACAAAACCCGTTAATAGCACTTTTTTCATAGTTTAACCCACCAAATTATCTTGTTATATGAATTTAATAAATGATATCCTTCTTTGTAAATATAATTTGATAATTTCGAAAGGTTATTTTAGCTTAAAACCGAAGATTCTTTATTAAATACATTAAGAATTATTCTGGAGTAAAAAATATGAGTACCGAAGATGTAATTATTCGTTGCCCGATATGTAACGAAGTCTCTCCTCAAGGATACTTACTTTGTCCATTTTGTGGAGGAGATTTAACAGTTACATATGAACAAAAGATTTTCGCTCCAGTTACATACAAAGAAGTTTGGTTCAGAATTAAATCTCTTATTGTGAAACCAAGAGTTATTGCTCAGGAAATAGCAGATAATCCTGATTCGAAAGGAGCTTTCTTATTCATTGTAGCAATTTCACTTGGATTATCTCTACAAGTATTGTCATTTGTTTTGCACACAAGATTACTTGATATGAAATTTTATCCGGTTGTTTTCCTTATTGGCTGGATAGCTATTTTACTTTTACCGACGCTTATTTGGCTTTTAGGAAGCTGGGTTATCAGATTAATGACCCGATTATTAGGGGGCAAAGCTTCTAGAAAACAAATTCGGGCTGCAGTGGGTTATGGAATGATGCCTATCGTTTTTTCAGAACTCTTTACTGGTATTTTGTTTCTTATTGCACTACCTTGGAGAAATCCTGATCCATATAATTTTTCTGCGATTTTCGATGATATGAGTTTCATCAGACATTCTATTATTGGTATAATTGGTTTAATTATCCACTTTTTGGGTCTTGCAGCATCAAGTATTTACATTGTCTTCATTGCAAAACCAGCATGTGAGTTTTCATGGTTAGAAACTGCTATAGCTACTGGTATACCTATGATAGTTTATCTTATTCTGATGATTATTTATTATACGGGTACTTAAGCCTTTTTTCAACACTCTAGTAAAACTCATAAATATCAAACGTTCTGCCATATTACTTGTCTGAATATAGTTAATTGTAACTTTTGAAAGTGATAAGTCGATGTCCAAAGAGAAAGCGAATGGAAATACATCAACAGAAGAAGATGTTGAAGAACCTCATACACAAAAAACAAAAGTAGATTCAGATAAAAAAGAGTTAACTCCCGAAGAAAAACAAGCAAAAAAAAAGAAGCTAATAAGAAAATCAGTGATTGCCTTTGTTCTCATTGGAGTAGCTATTGGTGTTTCTTTTCTTGGACCCGCAAATATGGAACCAGGTCAATATCAAGTTAGGCTAACTTTTAGTGATTTTAATGATGTTATTTTTGATATAAATATGGCCGACAGTGCTGATACAACTACTATTGAAATTTTTAAATCTCTAAGTGTAAGTGGTAATTCCTGTATTATTTTTACGGATCAAGCATACAAGTCATCTACTCACTCTAAAGTTGAATATCGAGTAGGAATACTAGATAATACAAACAATACCATTCAGAATTTAGAATTGAATCTCATTTCAAGTAACATTAATGGAGTTGGGATGGATCGAAAAGTTCGTCCCACAAAAATTGAGACAGTTCACAGTACAGAATTAGGAAAAAATATTGATGTTATTTATTTTAGTATGGCAGTTCCCTTTAAAGCAGGAGTAGCTATAGGGTTACTAGTTGTAATTGCTGGTCTTTGGATTTCTGAAATTGTTCCTACAATCGTTGGAGCATTTTTAGTGCCAATTATTGTAGTCATTTCAGGCATTTCTACTACTGGAGATGCTTTACAACCATTCTTTGATCCTGTTATTGCTTTATTCTTTGGTGGTTTTATAATTGCTGAAGCACTTAAGAAGCACAACATTGATCGTCGTTTAGCCCTTGGCATAATAGGCAATGCTAGTTTTCGTCCTTCAACATTGATTTTAATTTTAATGAGTGTATCAGCCTTTCTATCCATGTGGATGAGTAATACTGCTAGTGCTGCTGTTATGATTCCTATTGCTATTGCCTTAGTAACACAAATTGAAAGTGGTGGCAAAGAGAAAAACCTTTCTGGTTTCCGGAAGGCATTAATTTTAGGAATTGGTTATGCAGCAACAACTGGAGGGATAGCTTCAGTCATTGGTACCCCAGCAAATCCCATAGCTATAGCAGGTTTAGCGGATGTGGGTGTAGAAATTTCATTCTTGAAATGGATAGGTTTTGGATTACCATTTGTTTTAATTATGCTGTTTATTATTTGGGGATACTTACTCCTAGTTTTCAAGCCAAAGATCTCAAAGGAAAGCTTAGCAGAAGCTCAAATAGTTTTTCGTGATGATTTAAAGAAAATGGGTAAAATGAACAAGAAGCAATGGATTACTGTAGCAATATTCATCTTTACTATTGTTCTCTGGTTGATGGCAACTCCTCTGAAGAATTGGACCAATGGAGTTATTGCAATAAGTTCTGGTATTGTAGCTCTAATAGCAGTCGTGCTAATTTTCGGATTCAATTTGCTAGAAGTAAAAGATGTTAAGAATGTTAATTGGAATGCATTATTCTTATTTGGTGGGGGTTTAAGCTTAGGAGATGCGTTAGTTGTTACAGGAATTGGGGATTGGATTGCTTCAAAAATGGGTATTATTGAAGGAAAACATTTCATCATAATAGCTTTAATTGTAGGGGGAATCTCACTTCTAGTGACAGCTGTTGCCAGTAATACAGCAAGTGCGGCAATGCTGATTCCCTTAGTTATTCCTATTGCTATTAGTTTGCAAATCGATCCTACGTTATTAGCTTTAATTGTAGCAATGGGTTCTAGTATTGATTATGCATTAGTATTTGGTACGCCCCCCACAATGATAAGTTATTCAACGGGCTATTTTAGTGTGAAAGAGATATTTCGAGTGGGATCAATACTGGATATTGTAGGTATAATCGTCTTATCAACGGTATCAGTGTTCTTATGGATTGGCTTTGGGCTTATTTGGATTTGAGATTCATTATTTTAATCTAAAAAACAATTTCTTAGAATTTCCTCTTAGAAAAAATCATTTTACTAATATGAATTAGTTAAGGGGTGAAAAATCTTGATTTTACCTTTATCAGTTATTTTCGCAATTTTCCCACTAACACCCTGATAGAAATCCTCTGAGGTAAATAAACTAAGCAATTTTTTGTTGAATAAGTAGATATATCCATCCGGAATAACTTCATGTGCTCTTATTATCATTTTTAGATTGTTTTTTTTCAGGAAATTATCAAGAACTTCCTGACCATAGATATAGATTCCATCTCCCCTCATGCTATAACTATATTTCTCAACTCCTTCTCGAGGATCATTCCAAAGCATTTGTTTTATGGTTGGATTGCTAAGAAGTAAATCTGCTTTTGGTAAATTATTGATTTCCTTTAAAGAAATGGGTTCAATCGGAATTCCGCCATGGACAAAAAAGTATCTGAATTCCTCATGAATAAGTGCTAAAGGCATGGCTCCAAATGATCTGTTGAAGTTAACATATAATTCAGGTAAGGAGTTGTTTGATGTGTTCTGTTTTGTTTCAGATGGATCGTAAAAATTTCTAATGTCTGCTAAAAAACCATAACGGGAATTTACTGAGATAGCTTCGTGATTCCCTCTCACAATATGCACTCTATCTGGATATTTAATTATTAAAGCATATAGTAAATTCAAGCACGCTATTGATTGTGAACCTCGATCTACTATATCGCCAAGGAAAATTAGGTGATTAATATGATCATTTTTTGTAAAACCATCAATAATAGATTTCAATATATCAAAATCACCATGAATGTCTCCAACCACTAAAGCAGATCCACTTTTAATACGTTTTAAAATTGGTTTCCCTTTCTTCAAAAATATAAACCGTTCAATTAACTCATTAATCTCTTCAGCAGTTAATTTAGTTGCTAAATCATAATCTGCGAGGATTCGATTGCATAATTCCAGAGTAGTTTTACTGACCATAGTATCACAGCAATAATATAAAACGAAAATAGTCCGAGGTATTTTAAGATATTTCCTTATTATTTGAAATCATCTGCTTTTAATCTTGCGTGACAACTTGGACATGCACCTTGCACTTTTACCCATTCAACAAAGTGTGAATAATGTGCTGCTTTACTACAATGAGGACACGATGCGATTCGTTCGCCTTTACGTATTTGACGTTTACATACTATGCAATTTTCTGATAAATTCGAAGCAGCAACAGTTTCTCCTTTTCCTCGTTGTAAGGCAATCTGTGAACCAACTCTTCGTAATGCATTCACATATCCTTGTCTTTTCAAAGGATTATTTGTGGAATCTGCAGCTTTATCATAGTAGGTAACTGACTCTGAAGGGCGACCACTTCTCTCAAGAACTGCTGCAATCTCTGCATATAAATCGGACATTGCTATAGCAGGAAAGCTCGTGGAAATTTCATCAATCATGTCTTCTGCAGCTTCTGCGTTTCCATCTGCAGCATAATCTCTGAATTTATCCAATAAATTGAACTTCTTCAAACGCTCTTCCACTCGTAAAGCGTTTTTAGGTTGATTTGATTCA
>JAHWGK010000077.1 GCA_020054495.1 Thermoplasmata archaeon
CCATCCAAAGGATGGAATGATCTTGTTCCCTATTTACATGTCTGTGAGTCAAAAAGTGCAAAAGCCTTGTTATAAAAGAAAAAAACATTTTTTTCATATTATGTCTTTTCAGCTATATGAATAATCTAACATTTTATAAAAGAATCAGTCTAAAATTTTGCAAGGCGTGACAATTGATATATCATAAACGGCATTTCCGATAGTTGAAGGCAATGACTAATGGTTTACGTTATACCGGTCCGATTTATAGACCACCAAGTGAAGCAAATAGTCTATTAGTACAGACAACAATCGGATGTCCTTGGAACAAATGCACTTTTTGTATGGTTTATAAAAAAGGACCAAAATTCAAAATAAGATCTGTTAAAGAGATAAAAGAGGATCTTCTTTGGGCAAAGGAAAATTATAACTCATCTGTAAAAACAGTGTTTTTCCCTTCTGGAAACACAATTATTATGAAAACAGAAGATTTCGTAGAAATACTAAAATATACGAGAAAACTTTTTCCAAATCTTAAAAGAATAACAATCTATGGCTCAGCACAATACGTAGTCCAAAAAGGATTAGATGATCTTAAAAAAATAGCAAAAGCAGGACTATCACGAATACATGTTGGACTTGAATCAGGAGACGACGTTATTCTAAAACGTATTAAAAAAGGATCAACAAAAGATATCCAAATAAGAGCCGGCAAACTAGTAAAAAAAGCAGGTATTAAACTCAGTGAATACATAATATTAGGGATAGGTGGAAAAGAACGAACAAAAGAGCACGTTGAAGAAACAGTCAAAGCTCTAAACAATATATATCCAGATTTTATACGAATAAGAACTTTTTTACCAAAAATAAGCACCCCCATATTAGAAGAAATACAATCTGGGGCTTTCCAAATTCTCTCACCCTGTGAAGTATTACAAGAAACTTATACACTAATAAAAGAGCTAAAAGTAACATCTCAAGTTTATAGTGATCATTATACAAATTACATTCATGTTAATGGTAAATTACCTGAAGATAGAGATACAATGCTTCAAACTATTGAAACTGCTCTAAAACGAGATGAAAAAAGTTTTAGAAAAGTCTATATTGGAACTGTATAAATCTGCTAGATGTTGGTAGCGGACCTGGCGGATTAGAAGGATTTTACATGAGAAACGCTGTATTTAAAACGTCTATTTTTTGTTTGCCTGTTGCATCTATTGGAGTAACATCTATTAAAGTACCTTTTTCAAAAAATCTATTACATTATCAAAGACGTCAGTAGCAGAAGGTAATTCTGGTAATTGATGTCTCAATGATGCTTCCCATGCATTTTCAAACTTTGATTTTTTACAAATAAAATCTTCGATATTCGGATCTACTTTTTTGAAATCACATTTCTTTTTGAAAAGAGTTTTATTAAATTTTACATTTTTGTTTAAATACCAAATATCATAAAGATCACGCGATCTTGTTCGTTCAAAAAGAGACCGAGTTTTTTCTGCAAACATTTCATCTAGTGAATAGACCAATATTTTCGTATCTAATTTATCAGAATATGGATGATTTATTACTTTTTGTGTAATCTTATCAATTATATGCTCGTTTTCATTTTTAGTTATATCAAGTTTTATTTTAAGCGGAGATCCTGTCACTCTAGTTATTCGAAAGTAAATATCAAATGAGTAACCATTTTTTAATTCCTTTGAGTTTATTTCATTTATAAAATCTATGTTCGATCTGGTCTTTGCTTGCTGAATAGCATTTAATATTTTTCCCTCTAAATTGGCGATATTTGTTTCTTCTAAGAGTGTAAAATCGAGATCATCTGAAAATCGATACTCTTTGAAATATACTTTACGAAGACATGTCCCTCCTTTGAATGCCATTTTTGGTAGAAATGATAATATCCAATTTTGTGTATAATCTCGTTCTATTGTGCTTATAGGCACTACGTATTGTCTAGATATGTTTTTGATTTCTGATTGTTTAATCATATTCATCCCAGTTAACAATTACCTGCCATTTAGTATCTTTAGATCCCTCATGCGGCATAGTGGGATCAAGTGGAATGTAATTTCTTACCTTTTTTAGATATTTCTTCATTTTATTGTAATCCAACTCTATAGGAATTTCAAGCTTATCACATAAGTATCCCAGTCTTCTAGTGACAGCTGAGTTGTTTAGCTCTATCGCATAATCTTTTATTTTTTCAAGATCAATACTTTTTTCCTGTAATGCTTTTGCAACTTCTATTATTCCTCCAGCATATTTTGGTTTATCAAGACAATCTACGATAGTTTTTTCCTTGTTAGTGATCAGGATTTCTGTTTCATCAAGCCATAGTTTTTCTGTTCCAAAAATTTTTTCAGGTTTAACCCTAATGATTTTATACGGAATGCCAAAGATCTTAAGATTTTGTTTTTTCTTTCTTGATGTTGTTTGAATAAAGATTGTCAGCGGTATTTGTTCTGTTAATCCATGATGATGTAAAGCTGACCAATAAGCTATGATACAAGGATCAACTACAATATTTCCCAAAGTGAATTCATTGAGAGTATACTTTCCCTTTTCCACTCCAAGGGGGATAACCATGTATTTCCCCTTTTCAATACGTTCAATTCTGCCTTGTTGTTCTAATCTAGAAAGTAGAACCCATAGCACTTCTCGAGGGATTTTTAATTCTTTAATAACTTCATTTACTGTGAAAGTATTTCCAAATTTTGCAAGTTGTTGTAACAAATTAATTCGCATTTTTATACACTTACCTTAACATTTTTGTTAAGTATGGTGTATATATTTGCGACATATATTAATCTTTTGGGAGCATTATCTGACAAAAACGGACCTGGCGGGTTAAGGGAGTTTTACAGGAGAAACATTGCATTTAAAACGTCTATTTTTTGTTTGCTTGTTATTATTTTATTACTATCAATTAAGGTTGTACAGCTCATTAAGAACTGTATTTATAGAGCCTTCTGGCTCTTCAAGAATCGTTTCACATTCCTTCATTAGCTCTGGATCTATTTTATTCTTTAATAGTTCTAAAGAATTTCTTTCTAAGAATTTTGCCAACTCTTTAGTAGTTTCGTTTAATGATTTTGGTGAATACCAAAGCAGCCCATAAAGGTCACAAAGATCTTTGACCATTTTGTGACGAATATTTCCTCTTGTTGGCAAAGAATGGATCTTCATGGCGATAATAATTTCCCGGGTTGGAATAAGCAATTTATCTGATATTGATGATATTTTCACTTGATTCTTTGTGTTATTATAAACATGTTCAATTAGTGGCACTTCAAAAAAACAATTTGGATACAAATCATTTAAACTAGGTGGATAAGAGTTTACTAGAATATCTACATAAAGAGCAAACGTTTCATTCTCCCCAATATGATCTTCAATACCTAGTTCGGCATAAGCAACATCTTTTCGATATCTAAAACCATCTGGTTTATAACCATTGGATTCTAATATTTTCATTGTTTTAAACAGGTTTGTTGATTCGAGTTCACTTTTCGTCACCATAGATTTCAGTGAGAAACCAATATCAATATCCTGAGATCCAATATATTCCCTATTTTTCTTTTCTTTAAAGATATCATTAATGGTATAATAAACTGCCCAACCTCCACAAACACAAATTGGGAAACTGATTAACTCTGCTATAATCTTGAGATTATCCAAAGAAAATTTAGTAATTCGTTCATCATATAAATTCAGAATACCACTTCCTTATTAGGAGTTCTGCAGCATCAGTTGCTACACCACCTTCCATAAAAAGATCGCAAATAAGTTGTGATTTAGGAACAATATAATATCCGTTTCGTTTTATAGAATTTTTAATTAGATGTGGATCCGCAATTATAATTCGAGTATTTCCCGCTCCAATCAAACCGTGTGATAATAGAGTATTATGCCAGAGAGTAAACTCATCTTTAAGAATATAAATATCTGTACGTGCTGGAAAAAGATACCTTTGAATAAGATTATCTGCCTGGTATGTTGTAAGAGCATATGATAGTTTAGAGTTCTTGATAATGGTAAGCGGGTCTTTTTGTAGATGATATTTTGCATACTGCAAAGGAGAACGTATTCTACGCCAATGCTCAAAAAGACTATAAATATTTGTTACTTTAGTTTTTTTAATAAGGTCCATATTTTCTAGTTTTTTAAGATATGAACCAGTCCACTGTTCTGAGCATTCAGCCTTAATGTGAATACGGTATGCTGTAAGACTACCATCTGGCGTTTCAAGGAGAATTCTAATAATTCTTTCACGTTTATCTCCTTTCATAAATACTAAGTAATAGAAAGTAATATTTAAATGTTTGCTGTGCACATTTATATTTTATAATATAAACTGTTTTGCTTAGTAAATTCGTAAAAAAATTGTTAACTATGGTGCATATGATTGAGAATATCTAATTCTTTCGTAATTTTCTCGAGAAGAGTCAATTATTGATACAAATCACACAAAAATCAACGGACCTGGCGGGTTAGAAGGATTTTACAGGAGAGATGCCGTATTTAAAAGGTCTATTTTTCATTTGTCTACAGCTGTCTGTTAGATGTAATACCAAAGATATTTTGAGATTTCTACCATTATGCCCCACATCCATCAACATCATAATCAGCAAGTAATAATTTAGCAAGTGAGGAATAATACTTTCACTCAACAATCTTAAAGATATTTAAATGTACCCGTCATATCTTATTAAAGGTGATATTAAAATGGATAAAATTAAAATTCAAAAATTAAAACCAATAAAACTTGCATATATTGAACACTTTGGTGAATATAGCAAAGTTCCTTATGGTGAGTATGTTCCCAGGCTTTTTGAGTGGGCAAAAGAAAACAAAGTAAGACCTGGTTTTAAAAACATAAATGTTTTTCATGATGATCCTGAAGAGAAAAATCCATCAGAATGTAAATCGTGGATTGGAATTCCAATAAATGGTGATGCAAACTCAGATGAAGAAGTAAAAATTAAAGAGTTTCCAGAAATGCAAGTTGCAGCTCTTAAATTCAAAGGCACTGCAAGTAAATACAAAGATGCATATGGGAAAATTAAAAAATGGATGGATGCAAACGGTTACGATTGGGATGGACCAAGTTTTGAGGTTTGTTCAAAAAAACCAAAAGAAGTGAATGGTGAATTAATCTTATACACAACAATACAGGTTCCAATTAAGAAAAAATAGAGGTTTAAATGCATAATAATCCTCTACCAAAATATCACAGTTCTGTATTTTTCGTATCAGATGTAGAAAAATCAAAAAAATTTTACAAAGATATACTTGGACAAAAAATAGAAATGGATTTTGGTAGATGTATTGGTTTTTCAGGTGGTTTTTTTGGAAAAATACTGGCAAAAGGTATGGCTCGAGGTCACAAAGATTTCTATAAAAATGCTGTAAAGGCAATTAATCCAAAAAATGATGATGAATACCTTGAGATTGGATTTGGTTCAGGGATTTTTATAAACAGATATATGTCTCATGTTTCAAGAATAGCTGGTATAGATCACTCAGAGGATATGGTTAAATTAGCATCTGATATTAACAGAAAGCTTGTTGAATCAGGAAAAGCTGAATTTAGGCAAGGTTATGCATCGTCATTACCATGGGCTGATAATGAATTTACCGTTGTTGCAGCAATTGAGGTATTTTTTTTCTTAAATGAAACAGAAAAAACACTTAGGGAAATATTTAGAGTATTGAAACCTGGGGGAAAATTGATTATAGAGATGGGTTTTAATAAGGATGATGGAGTAGATCATAAGAGGCATATTAAAAAAATGAACTTAAAGTTGTATAGTGGAGAAGAAATGAAAAAATTGTTAAAAAAGGCTGGGTTCAATGATATTGTAATAGACTATTATAAAGCATTTTGGATTCCAATAAAAGGATATGTTGTGCCGAAAGGGATGGTTGTAAAAGGAATAAAAAAATAAAATTTTTAACTTATGGAATATAGGTCATTCTGGAGCAAGATTTGGGCTCGCTTTTACCGTTAATGATCTAAACAGGTCTTAGTGTACCTGCAAATACTTGCCATGCAAGGGCAGATTTTGCAACTAAACTTAGAAT
>JAHWGK010000078.1 GCA_020054495.1 Thermoplasmata archaeon
AGGCACGATGTACATGCCTATGCAGAAGGTTGCGAATATAAGCAAAAAATCAATCGGGCCTTTTTTCATGAAATGTCCTTGTTTGCATTATCGAAATTGCAGTTTATGTGTAATAGATGAGGGCCCAACCTGTGTCTCTTACGGAGCTCTAAGATAAGATTTTCTTCAGGTTGAGTTATTCTCTGATTTCCAAATGATTTCGGTATTTGGGGAATGTCTATTAAGCCCTCGAATCCGAGCTGCTTGTATCTGTTATACCAGCGATAGAAGGTTGATCTGGAGATATCAAATCGTCGACAAACTATCGAAACAGGTTTTTTGGTTTTTAAATAATATTCGTTAAATTTCCTTCCAGGGTTGATTTTTTTCTGAGGATTTGTCATGTGAAGATACTACCATATCAACAGAATCCATGTAACCATTACTGTATCGAATGTGTTGAAACCTCACGTCTTATTTAACTATTTATTTCTAAATAAAAAATCAATCCGCTTTTTATAATATGATCCAATTGTTTCCTTACTAAAATGCGTTATTATATAATTTCTGGCTGCTTCCCCGATCTTTTTTCTAAAATCCTTATCTAAATGAATTTTCCTCATCAGTTCGGATGCCTGTTCATATCTTGGTTCAGCCCATGTATTGCCTTTTGTATATGGACCATAATCGCTACCTATTTTTACCAAATCAAATTCGACCAATAATGAATTAAAAGGTTTCATAAACTCAAGATTACCCGACCAAGCTGTTGCGATAACCGGTTTCCCAATATACATTGCATCCGCCACAGGTAAACCAAAACCTTCAGATCTATGTAATGATACAAGGCAATCACAAATATTCATCAAATCATTTATTTCTTGTTTAGTAAGAATAGATGGCATTAATAAAATGTTTTCATCCTTCTCTTTTTTTAATATAGAAATCACTTCTTGAGTTGGATTATTTATTTTCACAATTAAAAAGACATTTTCATTTTTATTAAAAGCCTTCTTAAACGATCTTATGACCCCCAAAGGATTCTTTCTCTGGTAGAAACTGAAACAATCAAACATTGTTAAAAAGAGTGTCGTATCTTCAGGTATATCATAATCTCTTTTATTAGCGAGTCCTTTAACTTCCAAATCTATTGCATGGGGTATCTTAATGACAGGTAGTTTAGTTTTTTTCGATACCGCATTTAATACAAAATCAGACGGTACCCAGACTTCATCAATAATATTAAAAGATTGCGACCAAGCATCAGGGAAGTCCGGCAGCTCCCAGTGCCAATAACCTATATTATATTTATTCTTGAAAAATTTTTTACCTAATTCATTATATACTATAGGTATCTGGTCTGCGTTTATATGAAATATATTTATCGGATAACGCGCATCTTTGGGATCTGTAAACCTTCCGTCATATGTGCAATCACTTGCCCTTGAATTATTTCCTTTCGTAAAATTTATGAAATTAAAATTGATTTGTGCTTCTTCAAAAACACCAGCAGCAATCCTTACAGATTCTCCTAGACCCGTCTCATGCTTTGCATAACCAATAAGATTAACACCCATCATTGAATCTTTAACGCTAGTAAACTTTACTTTTTTATTTGAAGTTGGAGTTTGTTTAATTAAACTCGATTCTGCTTTATCTATCCCTAAATAGTTGGAGAAAAAATCATACGAGTTGAAAGGATTTATATGTTTTTTAATAAAGTAATCATTTCCCTTCATATAGAATTTTCTGCAGCCTTCATGAATTTTTATACCATTTGAAAAATAATTGAATGTATAGGGAATATTAATGTAATTAACTAATCCATTACATTTTAATTTACTTATGTACTGGAGAACCAACTCTTTAACTAATTTTATATCTTTAACTTTATATCTATTTTGATATTTTGATAATTTTCTTGGCTTTAAAGGATCCAAACCACTAAAATGAAAAAATATCAATTTATTCCCATTTGAATAATAATTTCCAGCTTTATCTTTTGTGATTTTTCTGTGATTCAAATTCCAATATGCTACATTATATCCATCATCCCTTAGCAAAAAGACTTTATCAAAAATCGAAGGAACTAACTCAATCCATTTTTGATCAACAAAAATACCCTCCTCAAAAGCTATATAACATTGATTTACGAGCTTTGATTGCCACCATTTTAAGAATTTACTTAATTGAGTCTCTCTGCGAATACCAATAAATCCTAAATTATAACAGCCTGCCTTAATTATATCTAGTTCACCAGGCGAATATCCATCATCCAGTAAATCAGTCAAATGAGGAGTTAATATAATAAAATTTTCTTTTAAAAGTTCGAATATATAATCTATGCTTTTATAAACATATATATCCGGATCAAAATAAATTATATTATCATAATTTTTTTGCAATATATACTCAAACACCCAGGGCTTTATAGCTGTGCTTGCTTCAAGAATATTATATTTAAATAGAATATCATCTAAATTTGGGATTCCAATTTTATTAACAAATATGATCTCATATTTTAAATCTAAATATTCTATATTATGATAAGGTTTATCTATTATACATATAAATTTATCTAAATCGGGATTTACACCTTCTAATGAATCCATTAATGTAAGAGCGTAGTGCAAATAATTATTTGATACAATTGTAAAGACAGCTTTTTTTTTCATTTCAAATAGAGTTGCTCACACAAATTTTTATTCATTTTTATCGTAATTAATTCAAAAACAGAATTACATATAGGACATTTTCGCATTCATGAAAGAATATTGTCTGCGATATTGTACTACTTTTATGTCCATGCTGTGATGCAAATTGTTATTCTTTAACAGCAATTACTGAATAATCTTGCTCCATATTGAATCTATGTACAATATGTTTTAATTCATCATCTTTCTCATATTCAAAAATATTCAATGGATGAAGGCGCATTATTTCCAAATGATCAAAACCCCTTTCTTTGAGCAGGTATTTCAAAGTGTCCGGCGGAATAGGGTTTTTATGTGTGGGATCAATAAAAAAATTACAAGAACCAACAATAATGTTCTCAGGGTTAGGTGTTTCAAATATAACAATACCGCCCGGTATTAAAACCCTTAATGCTTCATCAAATAAAGTTATCAACCTTTTTAAAGGTAAATGTTCGACAATATGAAATCCTGTAACTGCACCAAAACTTTTGGCTTTCTGGTTTCTTAAGTATTCGATTACATCTGATTCCGTTACTTCAAGTCCACGCTCATTACACTGTTCTATCATGACCCTGTTATAATCAACACCTTTTGCTATAAACTCCTCTTCTTTAAGTATCTCTAACCATTCGCCGCGTCCACATCCTATATCCAGCACAGAGGCTTGTTTTGTGCCTGCTTTTGCCCTTTTTATATACGGCAGATATACCTTCTGTCTTTCTTTTATATCCTCCCGTGTCCCTCTGAATTGATCTTCAAATGACACATACATTGCGTCTAGTAAATGATCTTCTTCTAACATATTTTTTATTTGCTCTTTTGATATTGGTTCAGGCAGTCTTCTTCTTGCTTCATCTAAAAGCAACGTAACACGCCGCTCTTGATCCAGAACTGCTTTACTCAAGTTTTTCAGCCGTTTCTCCATTGAGAATGTCACTTCTTCCAATCTACTATACTCTTCCTGTATTTTTGATTTTAAAGCATTTTCAAATTTATGTAATTCCCTATCATCTTTTAAAGTAATTTGCTCATCTTGTTTAACTTTAGAAATAATTCTTTCCATGGAAGAAATTATTGATCTGTTAAATAAAATCTGGGGGCGAAAAACCCTACTTAACATATACAACAAAACCTTAAATAAAAATTTTCCCGCACTCCTTACAAGTCTTATATGAGCTGCCCTTCTAAGGGTTTTATTAATTTCCCCTATTTGGATAAAATTATTCTCTAAATCACAAAAATATCTGAGATTATTCACTTCCCATGAAATATCATCCCAATCTGATTTTGAAATCTGCTCTACATCCTCTTCTATCTCATGAGAGGGAAAAGTACTTAATTCTTTCTCTTTCCTCATTTTAACTTCGCTTCTTATTTGGTTCATAATATCATCAACATCAATTTCCTTCATATCTAACTCCTGTCTAATTAGGGCTTACTGAATAAGTCGTAATTTGTTTTATTATAATGAAATAAATTACCCTTTCGTGTAGAATAGTGCAAGGGTTTTTCACAAAACCCCTGAAAAAGCCTGCACCTGGGAGGGGAGCAATCTACCGAAAAACAATACCACAAAAGCCAGAGTTTGAAGATTTCCATCTACCTTTTAGTGGACGATTGCGAAGCGACAATCGTCGGGTACGTCTATCGAAGTTGATTCCGTGGGAGGAGATAGAGAAGGAATACGCGAAGCATTTTGCGGAATCGGGGATAGGGAGCCGGCGAAAGCGGCTAGGGTAGCGCTTGGGGCGCTGATCATCCAGGAGAAGATAGGGCTGACGGATGAGGAGACGGTTATTTCATAGGGAGAGAGAAATACAGGGACGAGGAGCCGTTTGAAGCATCGATGATGATGCATTTTCGGAAGCGATTGAAACTTGAAGAGGTTTCAAGGATCAACGAGCTGATCCATAGCAAACAAAAGGAGCAGAGAACACGTATAAAAACATTGACTTCGGTTGACAAGGTGTGGTTATATGTCAATCTGAGGTCAATATGACAGTTCAGGAAAAAGGGATGTTTCAAGGAAATTAAGAGCACTAACTCATGGTATTAAGAGTGGTAATATATCTAAGACCTGCAGGTATTTTGGTATCTCAAGAGAGACCTTTTACAAGTGGAAGCGAGCCTATGAAAAAGTAGGTGAAAAAGGTTTAATAAATTCAAAGCCTTGCCCCCAGAATCCAAAGATCATGGTTCCGAAACATAGTGAGGATAAGATCCTCTATTTGCGTAGGACCTATCATCTTGGCCAGCTACGTATTGCCTGGTATTTAAATCGATATCATAAAATAAAAGTTCCTGAGGGTGGTGTTCGAGGAGTATTGCTCCGTCATGGCATGAATCGCCTCCCTAAGAACACAAAGAGAGGAGCACCAGGGCCTCATTACAAGCTGTACGAGAAACAGGTCCCTGGTCACCAAATACAGATGAAAGTCAAGTTTCTTAAACTAAAGAATAACGAAGGGCAGCGCCTACGCCGTTTTCACTACACAGCAATCGATGATGCAACCAGGGTTCGTGTCTTGAAGATATACGACAAACATACGCAGCAGAATGCGATAGATTTCGTGAACACTGTGCTACTTAAAATGCCTTTCAGAATCAAGATGGTACGGACGGATAACGGGCATGAGTTTCAGACGAAGTTTCACTGGCATCTCATGGATTTAGGGATAAGCCATGCATATATCAAGAAGGGCACACCACGGCTCAATGGTAAGGTTGAGTGCTCTTTACGAACTGATGATCAGGAATTCTATCAGCAGCTGTCATTCAAAGATGATTTGGATCTGGAAAAGAAGCTTATTTCTTGGGAGCGATTCTATAATCTACACCGACCTCATAGCGCCCATGAGGGGAAGACTCCCTATGAGGTCTTAAAAGAAAAACTGGGGGTTTGAATGCCATTATTGTCAACCGTAGTTAGTCGTGAAACACTTAAACAATAATATATTTTATCAATATAGATTTCTACCTCAACAATTCTTTTGATACCTTCATTACACAGATTAAAAGAACACCATTACATAATTAAGCCTAAACAGATCTTTTTAAATACTTCAACTTCTTTAACCCTTTTCTTCCTAATTTAGACAAAATCCGTAAAGGTTTTGTGATACGCCATGACCTGCTATCCAATACAGTCTGTAAATTCCTTTCAGCGGTTCGGGTACGTTGCTCTATTTCCAGAAGCTCTTTCTGTTCTAAGAACCCTCTTAAATCTACAGGCGTAAAACAACCATTTTTGTCTTCGACAGTTCCGAAGAGATCAGAGCTCAATGCTCTAGATAGCAATTTCAGCCGGTTTTCATCAGTTAGCAATCCTATGCCCTTTGTATTATGATTTTCCTGCTTTTGTAAGTTTATATAAAATTCGCATCCGGTTGT